>SHLN01000151.1 GCA_004283105.1 Acidimicrobiia bacterium | reverse complement strand
TCACGAACCGGCTGTGGGGCCGACCCCTCTACTACGGCGGCCAGCTACTCCACGCCTGGGCGGCCGGCGCGTAGGGATTGGGGGTTGAGGGGCGGTTGGCGGCGTTTGGTTGCCCACGGCTGCGGGCAATACTGGCGGCCATGCTCAGTGTCCTCTTCTTCCTCGGAAGCATCATTGGCCTGCTGTTCACTGTGAACGGCCTCCGCCGGCGCGCTCTCTGGCTGCCCGCGCTCGTCACGAGTGAACTGGCCGTTCATCATCTCGTGTGGCAGGGCGCCCTGACCGGGTTGTTCATCTGGGGCGGGGTGCTCGACCAGCTGCTCGGCCGCATCGCGCTCGGCCTCACATTCCTGTCCTGGGCCGGACTGATCGTGATGGTGTACCGGGGGGAGCGGGCCAAACCCGTCATGCGCCGGGCGCTCGAGGGCCTCGGGCGCGGTGTCGCTCCCGGACCGGCCCCGACGCTGGGGGATCTTGTTCGTGTCAAGGCCCGGCTTCCCAACGGCGTCGAACCGGTGACCGACCTGCGTACGGACCGGAGCCGGCCCATGTGCTCGATCTGCACTTGCCCGAGGACCGCTCCGTATCGCACCCGGTGCTCCTACAGATCCATGGCGGGGGATGGCGGCGTGGATACAAAGAACGGGAGGCTCGCCCGCTCGTGTTCTCGATGGCCAAGAACGGCTGGGTGTGCGTGAGCATCGGATATCGCCTCAGCCCGGCCGCCACCTTCCCCGATCACCTCATCGATGTGAAGCGGGCGATCGCATGGGTGCGCGACAACGTTCATCAGTGGGGCGGAGACCCATCGTTCATCGCGGTGACCGGCGGATCGGCCGGCGGCCATCTGGCGGCGCTCGCCGCCCTCACCCCAAACGACCCGGTTTATCAGCCGGGATTCGAGCAGGTCGACACGTCCGTGCAAGCCTGCGTCCCGCTCTATGGCATCCACGATCTCCTGGACCGCAATCGCATCCGGTACCCCTGGCCGTTCATCGAGTCGATCGTCATGAAGACCTCACCGGTGGAGGACCCGGAGGGGTGGGACCTCGCCTCACCCATCGCCCGGGTCCATCCGGCGGCTCCGCCCTTCTTCGTGCTCCACGGGTCACACGATTTCCTCGTTCCGCCGGCCGAGTCCCGCCAATTCGTAGCTGCCCTCTCCGGGGTCTCGGAGTCTCCCGTGCACTACGCCGAACTGCCCGGTGCCACCCACGGGTTCGATGTGATGCATTCATTGCGCAGCCGGCACGTCGTACACGGGGTTGGGAAGTATCTTGGTGCCGTGCACCAGAACGCCCCCAACCCGGGCGCACATCCTGCCGAGAAATGAAATCGACCCCGACTGCGTTGTAGGACCTCATGATCTTCAAGAGACGAACCAAACCCATCAACCTCGAACACATCGACCAGATCGATGAGCTGGCCGCCACCGGCAAACCGGTGTTCCTCGACTTCTGGCAGAACGGCTGCCAGTCGTGCCGGACTATGGACGGCGTGGTCAGCGAATTGGCCGACGAGTATCAGGATTCTGCCCACGTTGTGAAAGTCAACGTCCGCAACGTTCCGGCGGCCGCCCAGCGCTTCCGGGTTATGTCGACTCCGACCTTCGTTGTGTACGGTGCCTCGGCCAAGAAGCAGAGCAAGAAGTCCAAGCGCCAGGGCGGCGGTATCGGTGAGCGCTGGCGGGCGAGCGGCCTCGTCAAGAAGGACCAGCTCGAGAAGGCTCTGGAACGCAACGGAGCAGCCCGCGCCGACCGATGAGGATCCCGGCCGCGCTGGCCGAGGAAGTGCTTGCCCATTGCCGCGCCGAGCTTCCCAACGAAGCCTGTGGCCTCCTCGCCGGCGACGAGCGCAGGGTGCGCAAGGTGTATTGCCTCGAGAATGTTGATCGGTCGCCCGTCGCCTACACCATCGACCCGAGGGGTCACTTTGAGGCTCTCACCGATGCCGAGCGCAACGGTTGGGACCTGGTGGGGGCGTTCCACAGTCACGTGAGCGGTCCCGCCCATCCATCGCCGACCGACGTCCGGGGCGCAGCCGAACCCGACTGGGTGTGGTTGGTGGCGGGTCCGATGACCGGGTCCACCGAGCTGCGCGCCTTCAGGATTCGCGATAGTCGGATAATCGAAGAAGAGCTCGAGATCACCGGGGGGTAGTCTCGAAGCTGTGGAACTCTGGGTCCTCGGCGCCAACGGAACCTACCCGACCGCGGGCCGGCCCACCGCCGGCTACCTCGTGTCGCACGGCGACACGCGGGTGTGGATCGATGCCGGCTCGGGTACGTTCGGTGCTCTGCTCGAACTGATCGATCCCATCGATCTCGATGCCGTCATTGTCAGCCACATGCATGTCGATCATTGCGCCGACCTGTTCCCGCTCTATCACTACCTCCGGTTTGGCCCTGGCCGGCGGCCGCCCCTTCCGCTCATCGTGCCCGGGGGAGCGACCGAGCGACTGTCCGCCTTCCTCGATTCAGGTGGCGGGTCGCACCTCACCGAAGCCTTCGCCCCGCGCACCCCGCAGCCAGATGAAGTGATAGACGTGGGTGGAATCGCGTTCCGGTTCGGGCCCTCCGACCATCCGGTACCCACATTGCAGGTGCGGGCGGAAACCGGGGGCCGGTCGCTGGCGTACTCGGCCGACACGGGAACCGGGTCAGACCTCGCCAGGCTGGCGGCCGGGGCCAACACGCTGCTCGCTGAGGCGACCTTTTCCGGGCACGACAAGCCGGCTCCACATCATCTCACGGCGACGGAAGCCGGGGAGATAGCCAGCCGGGCCGGTGTCGAGCGGCTCATCCTGACCCACCTGCTGCCTACTCTTGACCCCCAACAAGCGATCGCGGAGGCGGCCGCCGTCTTCAGCGGCGACGTCATGGTGGCCGCACCCAACCTGGAGGTCTTGATATGAGTGAACGCGACGATGGCCGCAGGATCGATGAGCTGCGCCCGGTCCGGATCACCCGTCAGTACACCGAGATGACCCCGGGGTCGGTGCTCATCGAGATGGGGAAGACGAGAGTCCTGTGCACGGCGGCCATCGATCCGGGCGTTCCCCGCTGGCTGAGGGATACCGGGAAAGGGTGGGTCACCGCCGAGTACAACATGCTGCCCGGTTCGTCTCGGGAACGGATCTCACGCAACTCGATCAACGGCGGTCGCACCAAGGAGATCCAGCGACTCATCGGCCGTTCGCTCCGGGCGGTTGTGGATCTCGAGGCGATGGGGGAGATCTCGGTGCGAGTCGATTGTGACGTTCTGCAAGCCGACGGCGGAACCCGCACGGCCAGCATCACCGGCGCCTGGATCGCGTTGCACGACGCGCTGGCGGCCGGCCGGGACGCCGGGGCGCTCGAGGCCGACCCGCTCGTCGACCACTGTGCGGCCGTGAGCGTGGGAGTACGGGATGGGAACGTCCTGCTGGATCTCGACTACCCGGAAGACGTCTCGGTGGATGTGGACTTCAACGTTGTCATGACCGGTTCGGGCCGGCTCATCGAAGTGCAGGGGACCGCCGAGCATGCCCCGTTCACTCGTGAAGACCTGAACGGCCTCGTCGATGCTGCTGCGGCCGGAATCGACGAGCTCGTGGGGCTGCAACGTCAGGCGGTGGGCAGCTGAGACGGGTCGTCGTTGCCTCCCAGAACCCGGACAAGATCCGGGAGGTAGAAGCGGTCCTGTCCGGGCTCGATGAGCCGTTCGAGGTGGTGACCGGCCTCGAGTGGCCGGAGATCGACGAGCCCTATGACACCCTCGAGGCGAACGCCATCCACAAGGCGAGGATGGTCGTCGGATACACCGGGATGGCCGCCCTGGCCGACGACACCGGCTTGGAGGTGGCCGCCCTCGACGGAGCTCCGGGCGTGTTCACGGCCCGCTTCGCCGGCCCGGACGCCACGTACGCCGACAACGTGGCCAAACTCGTGAGAGAGCTGGACGGGGTCTCCGACCGGTCGGCGCGGTTCCGAACGGTGGTAGCCCTCGTCTACACCGACGGTGCCGTCGTGACCGCTGAAGGTGTTCTGGAAGGCCGAATTGCCAACGAACGCCGTGGCTCCTTCGGCTTCGGCTACGACCCCGTCTTCGAGGTCGAGGCGATGGGGAACCGAACCCTGGCCGAAATCCCCGAACACGAAAAGAACCAGATCAGCCACCGCGCCCTCGCCCTCCACGAGCTCGCTCGTATCTTGTCGGAGCCCTCGCAACCCTGATTGGACCCACCCCGGGGCATCAATGGGTTCTGGCTCGTAGCGCACAGCTCATAGCTCATCGCCCGATGTCTAGTTACTTACGGTAGGCGAATATGCCCACGCTGAGTACGTTGAGCGTATGGCTAATACGACCCGGGGGCGGGTCTGGCGGGAACTGTTTCTCGTCGCGTTCGTCGCGACGTTCCTCGTCCCGTGGGGGGCGGCGACCGCCAATATGTCCGCCCAGCTCGAGAACGACGTCTACGGCTGGGAGCCGCTCGGGGTCATCGCCGGGAGCTCGGAGCTCAGGCTCCACTCCCTCGGAACAGATGTCTGGGAAGTGTGGGTGTGCGACACTCCGGCGGGCGACCTCATGCTCGACCCCGTCCAGATTGCTCAAGTCCTCACGTCCGAGATCAAGCCGTTCTATGAGTGGCTGTCGGAGGGTCGGTACCAGCCGGAGTTCCGGGGTGGCGGGACCGCCGTCGAGGGGTCGGGGTGTGCCGATGCCGTCGCCGAGCGGGTCACCTCAGAGCCGAACGGAGTAATCATCGTCACCGATACCGCCTCCAACGGCGGGTCGGCTCAGAGCGGGATCTGGTGTCCGTATGAGGGGCTCTGTCCTGCATCTCCGGCCACCTACCCCGAGAACTATCGATCGGTGACGCTTGGAGCCCACGCCGTCATCGGACCGAACCCTCGCTTCGTGACCGTCGTCCACGAGCTCGGCCACACCCTCCATTTCGGTCACATCTTCTCCGGACAAACGACCGGAACCTGGTCCGAGTACGACGACCCGACCGACGTCATGAGCAAAGCCGGGGACCGGACGAAGCTCATGGGGACGGCTGCCCTCCACCGGTACATCGCGGGATGGCTCGACCCCGATGAGGTGGTGATCGCCGATGGGGCCGGCTCGTACTCCCTGGAGGCGATCGGCGGCACCGGCGACCAGTTGCTGCTCGTTCCGAATGGTGAACAGGGCTGGCTGACGGCCGTGGACGTTCGAATCCGGAGTGACTACGACACGGCGCTTCCGATGGACGGGGTAACCGTTCACACCCTCGATCAGCGGGCCGAAGCGTGCGGCAGCGCCCTTCCCTGTTTCGGTCTCTCCCGGCGTGTGGCGCAGTGGCCGCCCGAACCCGACTCCTACGACCATGTGCTGGCCGCTGGAGACGATGTCGTGCTCCCGGGTGGGTGGACTCTGACGGTACGCGAGCGGGTGGGCGATCGGTTCGTCGTCGATCTGTCCGACACCTCGGCCCCGGTGTTCGTCGGCCCGCTGGTTGCCACCGGTATCGAGGCCTCCAGTGTGGCCCTCGCCTGGCCGGCCGCCGTCGATCCCGAACCGGTCGGCTACGAGGTGGGCGTCGTTTCTGAACCACCGCTGGTGACGAGCGAGACGTCCGCCGTCCTCACCGGGCTTGCTCCAGACACCGCCTACGACTTCCGGATTGCTGCTGTGGACGCGAGCGGCAACCGGGTTGCCCTCGATCCAATCCAGGTCCGGACGCTCACCGCTCGCGACAATTGGGTGGCCCACGGTGCGGGCACCGGCCGCTGGTCGTTCCGACTGGGAGCCGGTGTCGAGACCACGATCTACTACGGGGTTCCCGGAGACATCGCCCTGTTCTGTGACTGGGATGGTGATGGGACCGACACCGTCGGCCTCTACCGCTCCGGGGAGGGATTCGTGTATCTGCGCAACAGCAACACCCTCGGGTTCGCCGATCTCGACTTCTTCTTCGGGATCCCGACCGACGTGCCGGTGTGTGGTGACTGGGATGGAGACGGGGTGGACACGATCGGCGTGTACCGGCCGTCTGAGCGCCGCTTCTTCCTCCGCAACTCCAACTCGCTCGGCTTTGCCGACATCGACTTCGAATTCGGCCTCTTCGGCGACCAGCCGCTGGCCGGTGACTGGGATGGCGACGGTGTCGATACCGTCGCTCTGTATCGGGCCGCCAACAGCGCCATCTACGGTGTCGCGGGCGAGGTATGGCCGGTCGACGGGTCAGGACAACTCGTGGTGGGCGATCCCGATGGCGACGGCAGGGACGGCTTTGCCAACTTCTCCGACGGTGTCATCCGGTGGCGCTCCGGGGACGCCGCCCAGCAGCTGGTCCGATTCGGAACGGCCGGTTCGGTCGCGTTGGCCGGATGGTGGAGCTAGGAAGA
>SHLN01000010.1 GCA_004283105.1 Acidimicrobiia bacterium | reverse complement strand
GCGTACGCCTCCCCCATGTGCAGTTCCCGCTCCCCCCTGGGAGCTCCGTGCCCGCCGACCCGGGCGCCGGTGATCATGAAGTGGGCAACGAGCAGCGAGACGGCGTCGCTCCGGGCCTCCTCGATGAGATACTCGGAATAGGCGTCGGTGAGGCGGCGGACCCGCTCGGCGTATTGGCCGTACCAGCGGTCGGTCTCCGCCATGAAGTCAACCACCCGGCCCTCGCGCAGAAACGGAAGGCAGGCGACCAGAGCGTCACCGCCACCGGTTTCCAGTCGAAGCACGCCGCCGTCGGCCGGGGCTTTGATCGCTCCCACGAGGTGGATCCCCCATCCGGCCAGGAACGGGGCCAGCGCTTCGAACAAGTCACCCGAGTCGTGATTGCCCGCCACGACCACCACCGGTCTGGTACCGCCGCCGGTCAGACTCACCAATCCGGCCAGGCCGATCTGCAGGGCTTCCATCGGCGGCACCGGACGATCGAACAGGTCGCCCGAGTGCACAACCAGGTCAACCTTTTCAGACTCGGCCAGCGACGCCACCTCTTCGATGGCCTCCCGGGTCTCCTCGATCCGGTCGTAGCGACCGAGACGCTTGCCGACATGCCAGTCGGAGGTGTGGAGAATCCGCATCAGTCAGTGCCCCTATAGACCTTGAAAGGGGTCACCGTCGGCGACGACTTCCTCCTTGCGGGTCGCCCACGGCGGGAACGGGAAGTCGACCACGAGGGGTATGGGGATGGCCGGCTGACTCACCACCATGGTGCCCGGCTTGAGCAGGCGGGCTCTGGCCCGGGTCGATGGCAGCATCCAGCCGTATTCGGCCCGTTCGGCCTCGGCTGCATCGAGCCGGCCGGCCACCTTGAGCGCGGCGTTCTCCATCACTTCCTGCGCCACCCGGGAGGCCGTCTGTTGCGCACCGACGAGCAGTACCCCGAGGGACCGACCCCGCTGGGCAATGTCGATGAGCATGTCCTTGATGGGGCTCTGCCCTTCACGGGGGGCGTACTTGTTCAACTCGTCCAGGACGATGACCGACAGCGGGAAGCGCTGCCCGCTCCGTTCTTTCTCGGCGAACGTCTCGGCCAGCAGAGCACCCACCACGAAGCGCTGGCCCAGGTCGTGCAGTGACTGGATTCCGACCACCGTCACCTGCGCGGCGGACCGGTCGATGCGCCGGCTCTCGCCCGCCCGAATGAGGTGGCCAAGGCGGCTGGCGCCTGCGTGGACCCGGCGCATGAAGGCCGACACTGTGCCGGCCTGCACCCGGCCGGTCCAGCGGGTGTCTGGCTCCCCGTCGGGCGGATCGACGAACTCCTCGATGGCCTCCGAGAGGGTTTTCAGGTCGCGGATGACGATCTCGGCTTTGCCGGCGGTGACCACATCGCCCGGCTTGTGTCCCTCGATCGGGTCGCGCAACACCACCGCACCCGGTTCACCGGCCACATCGACTGCGTACCGCTGGAGCTGGGCTTCGACCCGCTCCTCGATGAACGGGATCTGATTGCGAGTGTCGGAGGCATCGGTGAACAGGAACCGGAGGAGGCCCTCGTCGATGAACTCACGGGGCGTCCAGGCAAATGCCTCAACCCCCTCTTGCCGGCCACCGATGTCGGGCACGACCACATCACCCGACCGCGCTCGGGGCGGGGCCCAGAACGCCACGGAATCGAACGGCTTGGGCTCAACACCCAACACGTCCCATCCGGCGGCGGCTTCTTCTGTGAAGTCCTTGTTGTGCTTGTCGAGCCACAGCAGGTCCTCGCCCTTGACGTTGAAGACGAGCACCCGCAGGTTGGCGGCTCCCTCCCCCACCACCTCGGGCTTGGACGTCAGCATGCGCAGGAAGAAGAGGGCAAAGCTGGTCTTGGTGGCAACGCCGCTGATGCCGGAGATCGACATGTGGCCACCCTTGCGGCCGTCGAAGAAATCGAGATCGACGAACATCGGCTCACCGTCGCGCCCCAACCCGATCGCCAGGGGACGGCCCATCTCGTCGGTGTAGAGCGCTTTGTGACGCTCGAGCCCGGTGGCACGGCGCACCACCTGGCCGGGATCGGGTGACACCCACAACTCGGGGTCGATGCGGGTGATCGCCACCTGGGCCGATCGGACCTTCGCTCCCGGGAGTATGCCGTCCGCGGCAATCCGGTGGGTATCCGACTCGAAGGAGGCCCCCTCGTAGACGGCCTCTGACTCCGTCACTACTCCGTAGGTCTTGATCCCGCCGTACTTGGGCACATCGGTTTCCACCACGACGAGATCGTCGAGCTGGAGGTACTCATCGTCTTCCAGCACGACACGGAACTCGCTCGTCGACGTGTGCTGGGTCCCCAGGACCCGTCCGACTCCGTTTTCCGGCACAGCTTCGCTTGTCATGAACCCTCCAGCGCTGCGGCCATTATGGCCCTCACGTCGGCTGTCGCATGGTTGCTTCCCGCAGCGCCCGGTAGATGATGTGCTGGTCACCCAGGCGGGATCGCAGTTGCTTCTCGAGAGCTCCGATGGGAACTAGGTTCTGGGGTGCCCGGGGATCGATGTGCGGTTCGGACGCGAACCGTGGAAGCAGGGCGGCGGTCCGGTCCGCCAGCACCTTCACCTGCGCCAGCGACAATGACCCGGGGGCTTCGCACCGCACAATTCCCGACCAGCTGTGGCCACCGGCAGGGCGGGTCAGCCGCAGATACCAGGAGTAGCGCTTGTAGCTGGGCATCCCGAAGAGAGGAGTCCGCTGTCCCGGTTCGATCCGGCCCATGATCGGCATGACTTCGGGCGGCAGGTAGGAGACCCGATGGCTCTTGATGTATCCGACGACGGACTCGGCGGCGAGCTCGGAAATCGGCCCATCGGCAACCACGAAGTACCCCGAGCGGGCGAGGTCGAGGGCGATCTCGGCCTCGGCTCTCCGCATCTGGGTGTGGAAGTGGGAGACGAGCATGCCCGGGTCTGAGCTCCCGACCGATTCGGTGCGATAGAGCAGCCCGTGGCTGAGGGGCGGAATGTCCGATGCCGCTCCTTCGGTGAAGATGGCGAGCCGCTCGACGCGGACCGACTCGACCTCCGAGCGGGGCGGATCGCGGCGCCACAAGGTCGCGCCGGCTGCAAACGATCCGCAGATCCCGGGAATCGGACCGGCCGCCGGATCATCGATCGTGAGACGGGCGTCCACACGCCGGATTCCGTCGACGAAGGCCACGGCCGGAAAATCGTCGTCGTGGCCGTCGATGGGCTCCCACGGCCCGTCCACCTCGACGGTGGTATCGATCTGCCCGGCGGCAGGCGCGAGCGACTCATCGGTATCGACGGACGCTCCATACTCGGGCGACCACTCCTCAACAAAGAGCCGGGCCATTGCCGGCGATGGTAACGGGAGGGTGGGACACGACGAGTTACGTCAATCTCGGAGACACGACAGGCCGCGGCCCCGACTGGCTCGTCGAACTCTGGATCGACAGGCGCCCGGCAGGTAACCGGAGGCGTCGACGGGTAGTCAAAGGTGCAACCAGTGACCCGGAACTACGGGAAGAGCCCTCGTACGATTGCCCATGCCGAACGACCTACCAATCATCATCCAGGGCGGCATGGGCGTCGCCGTGTCCGGCTGGCGGCTCGCCAACGCCGTTTCCTCCGAGGGCCAGTTGGGGGTTGTGTCGGGGACGGCCCTCGACGCCGTCCTTGCCCGGCGGCTCCAACACGGTGATCCCGGCGGCCATATGCGTCGGGCGCTCGCCGCGTTCCCGATACCGGGAGTGGCCGATCGCATCATCGACCGGTACTTCGTTCCGGAGGGCACTCCGGAGGGGGTGCGGCTCAAGACCAAGCCGATGCACAAGATGCGGCAGTCGCGTCATGTCGAGGAGCTGCTGGTTGCCTCCAACTTCGTCGAGGTGTTCCTCGCCAAGGAAGGACACGGAAACCCGGTCGGCATCAACTACCTCGAGAAACTGCAGATCCCGACAATCCCCTCCCTGTACGGCGCCATGCTGGGCGATGTCGACTACGTGCTCATGGGAGCCGGCATCCCCCGCGCCATTCCAGGAATACTCGATCGGTTGTCGGTCGGGCTCGAGGCCGAGCTTCGAATCGACGTGAAGGGCGCCACAGAGGATGACGACCCGTACACCCGGTTCGATCCGGCCGAGTTCACCGATGGCACCCTCCCGCCGGTCAAACGCCCGGCGTTCCTGGCCATCGTGTCATCGCACATCCTGGCCACCATGCTGGCCAAGAAGGTCGAGGCCACCGTCAACGGATTCGTGGTCGAAGCCCCGACGGCCGGTGGACACAACGCCCCACCGCGCGGTCGCGGACAGCTCACCGAGGACGGTGAACCGCTCTACGGAGACCGGGACGAACCCGACCTCGAAGTGATCCGGCAGCTCGGCCTGCCATTCTGGCTGGCCGGGTCCCGGGCCGAGCCGGACCAGGTAGCCGATGCACTCGCGCTCGGAGCCACCGGCGTCCAGGTGGGAACCGCCTTCGCCTTCTGCGAAGAATCTGGATTCGAGGGGAAGATCAAGCGCACGGTGCTCGAGTTGAGCGAGGCGGGACAAGCCCGTGTGTTCACCGATCCGGTGGCTTCGCCGACCGGCTTCCCGTTCAAGGTCGCCCAGCTGGAAGACACGATCGCCGGCGAGGAGGCCTACCAAGCACGACCGAGGGTATGCGACCTCGGCTACCTGCGGAGTGCCTACCGCCGCGACGACGATTCCATCGGGTGGCGATGCGCCTCCGAGCCGGTCGAGGACTTCCTGGAGAAGGGCGGAACGATCGAAGAAACGGTCGGCCGCAAATGCCTGTGCAACGCGCTCATGGCCAACGTCGGGCTCGGCCAGGTCCAGACGAACGGCTACGGCGAGCCCCGCCTCATCACTTCGGGCGACGACATAGCCACCGTCGCCCGGTTCCTGCGCCCCGGTGAGGAGACCTATCGGGCCGCCGACGTCCTGGATTACCTATTGCCGGGTCGGGTTCGATCAAGCTGATCGAAGCAGGGTGAGCAGCATCACGCTCGGCTCCAGGGCGAGAACCGCGTGGGTGAGGTTGGCTTCCATGCGCACCCACGAGCCGGGCTCGAGTTCGACCGGATCGCCATCCAGATCAAGTCGAATCCGGCCCGAGATCACTTGCACGATCGCCGGCACGGCGGCCGTGTGATCGGTTAGCTCCTGGCCCTCATCGAACGCAAAGACGACGACCCGGATCTGATCATCCCGGTAGAGCACCCTTGTAAGGGTCCCCTCCTCGGGAATCTCGACCTCCGAGGCGACATCGAGAAACACGGACGACGACGTACCTGCAGTCATGCGCGAACCCTAACGCTGAGGTCGTCACGAGCAGTGAGCTATCGGTGACTCAGACCCGCACGCAGAGGCATCGTTATCTGCGGGGGTGATTGATTCGGTCGGAGTGGGAGTGGAATGTGCCCTTCGACTCTGGATCAAGGTATCCGCATCAGCATGTGCCGATATCTCGTCTGCTACGAGCTTGAGAGTTGCGCTAGCTCGTTATCGGAGAGTTCGAGGTTCAGTGCCTGGTCTATTGCTTCCATGTGGTGGGGCTTGCTTGGTCCGGCAATCGGCGTCACATCAGGTTGGGCAAGGAGCCAAGCGAAAGCAATCGCCACATTGGAGACCCCACGGTGAGCGGCGATGTTGCTGACGGTCGTAATCAGGTAGTCCGCTCGGTCGTCGAACTCGACCGCAACATCAGGGCGCAAAGCCATCATCGAGCCTTCAGGCGCCGCCTCTCCTCGACGATACTTCCCGGTCAACAACCCACCAGCTGACGGGCTGTAGGCAAGAAACCCAACGCCTTGGTCACGGCAGATAGGAAGGACCGAGTCCTCAACCTCTCGTTGAATCAGGTTGTATTCGTTTTCGACGAACTGAGGGGAAGGCAGGTCCATGCGGTGTGCAGTCTTCATCCACTCCGTCAAAGTGGCGGCGTCTACGTTGCTGACTCCCCACCCTCCAGCGAGTCCATCGCTCATGAGTGATCTGAATCCCTTGAGGGTCTCGACAACCGGGACCTCCGGATCAGGTGCATGCGCCATGACAACATCAACAGCATCAACACCCAGGCGCGCTCGACCCGTTGCCGCATGGGTTAGCACCGAATCGAAGTGGAGATCGAGCCGAAGTTCACCGTCTCTCTCGACGACACCCACCTTGTCGATGACGGTCGTTCGGTTCACCCGGTCGGGCTCAGCGGCGAGCCAACTACCGATCATCCTCTGCGACGCTCCTGCCGCATAGCTGAACGCAGTATCGACGACAGCGATACCCAGACGTTCGGCATCGTCCAACGCCGCGTGAGCGCCTGATTCGTCGAGACCAGCCCCGATCAGGGCCGAAGGAGATCCAGCGCCTCCGAAGTTCCCTCCACCAATTGCAGCACGTGGCCCTGTCATCTCACCACGACCATAGGCCCTCGGGCCACGCATATCCCGCAATCCCGAGCAAACAACCGACACTGGCAGTGGCTGAATGCGAATCAAATCGAGTGGCCTTTGGTCTCGAGTGGCCCTTGGACTGGCTCGACCGGCCCCAACACCGCCACTGCCGCACCACCGCTCGCGATACAGTCGCGGGATGACTACCACACCAATCACCTGGGTCCCCAATCCACGCGCTCGCTCCATCAGCCAGAGCGAGGCCGTAGCCACGAACTTTCCGGACGGCGTATTCGCGCAGACGCGCGCCTTCCATCGTCAGATCCCCGGCTACAAGCCGAGCCCGCTCCGCAGCCTCTCCGGCTTGGCCTCCATGATCGGAGTGGGCGGAATCTGGGTCAAAGACGAGTCGGTTCGCCTCGACCTGAACTCGTTCAAGGTTCTGGGCGGCTCGTTCGCCATCTACCGGTTCATCAAGCAGCAGCTCGGTCTGGAGGACGAGGAGCTTTCCTTCGAAGAACTCGTCTCCGATGAGACCCGGGCCCGGCTCGGCGAGATCACCTTCGCCACCGCCACCGACGGCAACCACGGCCGGGGTGTGGCCTGGGCCGCCGAGAAGCTCCGGTGCAAGGCCGTCATCTACGTGCACAAGGACACATCGGTGGCTCGCATTCGAGCGATCGAGAGCTACGGCGCCGAGGTACACATCGTCGATGGGACCTATGACGACGCCGTACATCTGGCGAGCCAAGAGGCGGACGCCAACGGATGGCAGGTCATCTCCGACACTTCGTGGGAGGGATACGAGGACATTCCCCGCTGGGTGATGCAGGGGTACACCACCATGTTGACGGAGGCGCAGGAGCAGCTGGCCGGGACCGGCATCGTCAAGCCGACGCACGTGTTCGTCCAGGCCGGGGTGGGGGCGCTTGCCGCCGCCGTGACGGGTTTCTACGCCAGCCGGTTCGGGGCGGACCGCCCAACCCAGGTGGTGGTGGAGCCGGCCACCGCCGACTGCCTCTACCAATCGGCCAAGGCCGGGGACGGGTTGCCGCACGACGTGGGCGGCGACCTCCACACCATCATGGCCGGGCTCGCCTGCGGTGAGCCGAGCCCGATCGCCTGGGGAGTGCTGTGGGACTGCGTCGACGTCTTTGCGGCCTCGCCCGACTACGTGGCGGCCAAAGGGATGCGGATGTACGGGGTTCCACTCGCCGGTGATCCGTTCATCGTCTCGGGCGAATCGGGAGCCGTCACGCTCGGCGCGCTCACATTCATAGCCGAAGACCCGGCCTACGCCGACTTGAAGGAGTACCTCGGGCTGGGCCCGGATTCACAGATTCTCCTCATCAACTCCGAGGGCAACACCGACCCCGATTACTTCCGGCGGGTCGTGTGGGAGGGCGCCGACTCGGTGCCGGATGAGTTCCGCAAGGTGCTCGCAGGCATCTCGCAGAACGGTTAGTTAGCCCTTCTTGGGCTCGGAAGACCCGCTCTTGGGGGCCTTGGGGGCCTTGGGAGCCTTGGGGGCACTGGACCGGCCCCCCGGTTCGCCCACGCCGCGGTAGACGTTGGTCTGCTTCTTCGCGAGTTTGTCGTGACGGGGGCAAGACCCCACCGATCCCGACCGCCATTTGCCGTGGCAGTAGTGACTGGTTGCCAACTCGGTACTCCTTGATGATCGCGCTTCGGTGAGTCATTCAACCAGACCGGGCGGGCCTCTGTTCCCTACCGTCGGTACGGAATCACCTCGACGACGCCGGCCGGGCCCGGTACGACGAGAAGGTCGTCGTACTCCGAACTCTCGATGGCGGCCGAAACCACGGCAGGATCGTCGGCCTCACCGTTGGTGTCGAGGCGATGGAGGAGTGTGACGCGGGCACCGGTCAGCTCCCGAACTGCGGCCGCCAGCTCGTCGTGGCCGGTGACGAGCATGACGTGCTTGGGATGTTCCCGAGCCGTCTCAACGTCTCGTTCCTCCCGCACGAGCAGGAAGTGATAGACGGCCACCACCCCGGTGGCGAAGAGCAGGGCGATGGGGATCTGGACGTCGTTACGAAGCGGGTCTCCCCCCTCCCCCAGCAGGTCGCCGAACACTACGACGAGCAGGATGATGAGCGAGACGAGCCCGATCACCCCGGAGACGCCTACCAGGCCGAACAGGTAGCTGCGCCGCACCGGTGAGGCCACCTCGGCCGTATCGTCGGTCCGACGAGCGTGGTTGATCCGGCGCCACGCCTGGGCCCATAGCGGCACGCCCACCGCCAGGGCGGTCACCGCCCCGAGGAGCATGTTGGCCTCTGAGGCCCTGCTGTCGTCCGGCGGGAACACCGCCTCCTGGAATCCAATAACGAGGATGATCACGCCCACGACGGCGGTCACAAGACCAACCGCCGCCACGACGTAGTCGTACACCCGGTGGACGTCTGTTCGGTCGCCCCTGACCGGCCCGAGCACCCGCCGGTGGTAGAGCCATACGATCAGACCGACGACGAGGGCGCCCCCGGCGGGAACCAGGTAGGTGTCGAAATGGCGAACGGCCGATGAGTAGTCGGATTCCCCGAACCACCATTGGAGGAGGCTGTAGAGGGAGATGGCCGCACCGGTCACGGCGGTGATGAGGCCTCCGAGCACTCCGATGAGGACGACATAGGTGTGCCACAGCGTGTCGCGTGGCTCCCGCATGCCGGTCTGGATCCAGTACCAGGCGAACACGGCCGCGCCGACGGCAAATCCAACGAGCCAGGTGGCTACATCGGCGTGCGTTCGAGAGGTCAGGGCCACGTCGGTACCTGAGTCGAGAAGCCGGGTCAGGAGTCGTCCGAGCAGGGCGCCACCGAACCCGGCCATGGTGGCCAGGCCGGCGGTAGCACCGACGTAGACGTGGAAGTTGGAGACGGATGTCTGCTCGGTGCGAAACAGCCTCCAGTGGACGACCCAGATCGGGGCCCATACCGTAAAGGCTCCGACGGCGATCCCCGAATAGGACGCCCCTCCGACGAGCCAATCGGCCACGGCGACCGCGGCCACCATGACGACAACCAGTGCCGTCACGAGGGAGAGATTGAGGTAGAGACTGAACGCCGCGCCGCGGTCCCGGAACTCGGGAAGACTGCGCCACACCCATCGGGCGAGCAAGAGGAGAACGGGAAGGCCGACGACGGTCATGGCGAGCGGAGCGGCCGCCTGTTCGCCCCGATCGGCCGCGTCCTCACCAAGAGCGGCAATGAGGCCGGCAACACCCCACGCCGCAACGTGGAGGGCGGCATACAGAGAGCCGAAAACGAAGAGCCGCTTGACCGTCATGGGAGCATCCTCGGAGCGTGAACCGGCGCCCTGCACGAGCTTCACAATGCCGAATATGACCGCACCCCAGAACAACAGCTGGAACAACCCGCCGAAAATGAGGAACATGTTTACCTCCCGGGGCCGGTGGCAGCCGGCCGACTTCTTCGATTCACGCCTTCAGCATGCGCCGTCCCGGCCGGTTCCACAATCCGGCACTGCCCTGATCCGCTCTCAGGGTACGGGCGATCCATCCTTGCGGGCTACATACAGGCCTCTCCCCATGAGTCCCTCCGGGTCGTAGTCGGCGGCGAGTCCGGCGGCCGTGAACGCGACCAGATGCTCGTCGACGGTGAACTGGCCCGTCGGGTGGTCTTCGACGAACGTGTCAATGGTGCCATCGGGATAGGCGACGGCAAAGCCGAACCGGAGGATGACGCTCCGCTCACTCTCCCTGATCGACGTGGACGACCGGGCGACGGCGAGCTCCTCGGTGCGCGCCGACATGATCCCCACATAGCCGTCATCCCACTGGTCGGCCGGGAACCAGGGCTCGAGTACCACGACGCCCCCCGGGTTCAGGTGGTCGGCAAAGCATTTCATGGTGGACCGCAGGGCCGCAAGCGTCTGCACGTAGGCGATCGAGGAGAACAGGCACACGACTGCGTCGAACCGGCGGCCGAGGTCGAAACCGGTCATGTCGCCTTCAACCAGTTCGATGTCGGGATACTTCTGGCGGGCTCGCCGGAGCATCTGTGGCGATCGATCGAGTCCGACCACCTCGAAGCGCCGGCTCAATCGCTCGAGGTAGGCACCGGTACCGCTCGCTACCTCGAGCAGGGTGGCGGCCTGCGGCTGTCGCTCATAGATCAGACCGGCGACCCGCTCGGCATTGACGTCGTAGTCGACGAGCTGCTCGTAGAGCACGTCGTACACCTCGGCGGACCGCTCATATGCCCCGTACATGGCCCGACCTTAGGCGTGGCGGCGGCCGATGACGGCCTTGAGCCCGACGGGCAGGGTCTCGTCACCGAAAGCACCCTTGACCTCAGCTTCAACACCGTGATCGGCCAACAGGGTGGGCACGGTGGAGGTGTCGACGAGGATGTTGTGATGGACTTCGTGGTCGCGGCGCCAGCAGGGGTCGGGCATGCGCCCGGATGCTACGCCCGACTCCATCACGTAGGCTGATCACATGCACGAGTTGGCCGATCTTCTCCAGCAAACCGGCAAGGCCCACCACCAGGCATACATCGAAACGAACGGCTTCGACCCGGAATGGGCCATCTGGTACGCCGACTACCTCGAGGACGAGCTCCCGACCCACCTCGGCCGCGACCTCAGCCGCAGCGAGATCGTCTACCTGCTGTGGGGGGCGATGAAGGCGCAAGCCGAGGACGAGAGCCCGGAGCCGTGGCCCGAGTACTACGCCCGCTTCCTGGGCGGGGACTAGCCCAGGTCGAGCTCGTTTCCTGAGGCAAAGCCGTTGTCGAACGCCGTGAGGTTGGCGATCGTCGTCTCGGCGATGCCCGTCAGGGCCTCGGCGGTGAAGAAGGCCTGATGGCCGGTGATGATGACGTTGGGAAAGGTGAGGAGCCGGGAGAACACGTCGTCGGTGATGATGCGGTCAGACAAGTTCTCGAAGAACAGATCACCTTCTTCTTCATAGACGTCGAGGCCGAGATATCCCACTTTCCTCGACTTGAGCCCGTCGATGACCGCCTGTGTGTCGACGAGAGCGCCCCGGCTGGTGTTGATGATCATCACCCCGTCCTTCATGAGTGCCACTGTGTCGGCGTCGATGAGATGGTGGGTCTCGGGCGTGAGCGGCGTGTGCAGCGTCACGATGTCCGACTCGGCAAACAGCGCTGGCAACTCGACGTAATCAACGCCCAGATCGACGCACAACGGGTTCGGATACGGGTCGTAGGCAAGGATGCGACAGCCGAACCCGGCCATGATGACCGCCACCCGTTGACCGATCGTGCCGGTACCGATGACACCGACGGTGCGGCCGTGCAGGTCAAAACCGAGCAACCCGTCGAGGGCGAAGTTTCCGTCGCGCACCCGGGTGTAGGCCTTGTGGATCTGACGGTTGAGGGCCAGCATCAGTGCCACGGTGTGCTCGGCGACGGCGTGCGGTGAGTAGGCGGGCACCCGGGCCACCGTGAAGCCGAGCCGGCCGGCCATTTCGAGGTCAACGTGATTGAAGCCGGCGCTGCGCAAGGCGATATGGCGGATACCGAGCCCGTTCAGTGCCTCCAGCACCGGTTCGCTCAGGTCGTCGTTCACGAAGGCGCAGACTGCGTCGAACCCGTCGGCGAGCTTGGCGGTGCGGGGCTTGAGCCTCGATTCGAGGAACACGAGATCGTGACCAGCCGCTTCGTTGGCGCGGCTCAGGTACGTCTCGTCATAGGGATGACTGCTGTAGACGGCGACGCGCATCAGGCTCCAGTTCCTCGCATCGAACCATTCTCGTCGATGCGGCCCTCGGTGGGCAACGCCTGGCGGAACAAGCCCTCCGGGACCGGTGCCCCGACCCGGACGAGAGAGACATGCCATGAGGGTGACGAGCCGAGCGCCCAGCGCAAGGCCCCGATGATGAGACGTCCGAGAGTGATGGCACCGGGAATCCGCCGCACGCCCAGGACTTCGCGCAATCGAGGCGGGACGGTAGCCGCAGCCGCCACAAACATGAGGCGGTACGGAATCCTGACGTGCCAGGGCAGTGGTGGATTTCGGACAAAGCCGACCGCAGCCTCGAGCCCGGGCGAGGCCTCAATGTCTTCATGCAGGGCGAGCCAATCGGCGAGGCTCTCAGCAGTTGCCGGCATCGGGCCGGCACCGAGCAGGGCTCCGATGGCGGTTTGCTCGGCCACAAACCGGTCGGCCTCGGGCGTTGAGAGCCGGCGCGGACCGTAGAACTGGAAGGCCTGCAGGAACGAGTCGGTGAGGGCATTGTGAACCCAGGCCGCCAGGGGCGGCGCACCGGCGCGATAGGGACGCCCGCGATGGGACTCGCCCCGAACCGGCCGATGAGCGTGGCGCACCATGGCCACCGCCGCCTCCACCTCCGGCATGGCGCCGAATGATGTGGCCGTGACATAGGCCGAGGTGCGCGATAGCCGGCCGAGCGGATCTTCCCGGTAGCGGGAATGGTCGCTTACACCGGCCACAACCTCGGGGTGGGCGGCCTGAATGAGGAGGGCGCGGATGCCGCCGATGAAGGCGGCCGCATCACCGATCACCGGCCAGGTCACCGATTCCGGGCCGCACAGGCCGGGATCGCCCGGGTAGTCGAGAGTCTTGGCCAACGGGTAGGGCGCATGGGCAAACAGATCCGTCGTCGAGTTGACCACCCGGTCTCGATACCGGTCCAGGAGGTCGCCAAGTCGGCTCACGTTCCCGCTCCTGCCGGTTGGCACGAGCTGCACCACCAGATGGTGCGGTTGGCCATCTCCGTTGCAGAGATGGGGGTCCCGCAGCGGCGGCACGGCTCACCGGTACGTCCGTATGCATAGAGACGCTCACCTCGAGCCAGATCGGTGCGACGCCGGGCGCCCACATCTCCGAGATCGACGGTAATGATTCGCCCTGCTTTCTCCCCCTGCTTGAGCTGGCGACTGCTCTCGGACCACAACCGTTCGACCGCCTGCGGAGCCAGCGCGGCGGCCGGAAGGTGTGGGTCGATCCCGGTGCGGAAGAGAACTTCTGCCCGATACACGTTGCCGATGCCGGCGATGACCCGCTGATCGAGCAGGGCGGCACCGATCGGGATCCGCCGGCGAGCCAGATTTGCTTGAAAGGCCGCGAGCTTGGCGCGGCGAGACCCGTTTCGTAGTGGGTCCGGGCCGAGGCGAGCGCGCAGGGCCTCTTCCTGGTGCGGGTCGATGAGCTCGCAGATGGTGGGGCCGGCCAGATAGACGGTGGCCGTAACGCTCGACATCGTCAGCCGGGTGTTCTCGGACGGAGGAGGGGGCGATGGCGCCCGGTGGAGCTTGAACTTGCCGAACAGGCCGAGATGGACGTGGAGGGTGTCTCCGCCCTCCCAGCGGTAGAAGAGATGCTTGCCGTGGGCATCGATGTCCTCCAGCACCCGCCCGTCGAGCCGTTTGGCACCATGGGCGAATCGTCCTTGCGGCGATGCGGCCCGGATCAACTGGCCGCCGATGGCCCCGCGCTGGGTGCGGGCGTGGCGGTGGATGGTGTGGCCCTCGGGCATCAGCGATCCACCGTGCGCGGCAGACCGATGCGCACCTCGACACCGGGTGAGTAGTGAACGATCGGTTCCCCGGCGGGGGCGGAATAGCCCGCCGCCTCGACCAGCTCGTCCTCCAGGCGCACGACGCCGGCGCGGTACAGCGGCCAGGCCGGGTGATCGACCGGGGCGTAGGCGAGACGGGACCGCAGCTCGGTGAACAAGCCCCAGCGGGCGGTGAGGAACTGCTCGAGAGGATCGGGACGATCGATGCGGTCGCCCGGCTCGACTACGAGAACGCTCGAGGACCCGCGCCGCCCGGGCCACCGGCGCCTGGCTGTGTATTCGATCTCGGCGCTGCGACGTTGGATCGACATCTTGGACCACATGTAGGGAAGGCGGTAGGAGGCCCTGGCGACGAGCACCGGCAACAGACGGGTCACATCGAGGGAGTCGAACCAGACCCCGGGTGTGCCGTCCGGTCCGCGCACGTAGGTCCGGACGTTCGTCTCGGGAAACGTCCCGAGATACGGAACCGATGGGGTACCGGGCAGGCGAATGCGCTCCATGCGGAAGGCCACCAGCCCAACCCAGGCCCGGCCGTCGAAGGTATCGACCTCGAGCCCGGCGGGAAGGTTCCGCTGGACGACGGCGGGATCGTACGGCCAATGGGCATAGGCGAGGTCCCGCCAGCCCTGCAGCATCACCGGGCGAGCCACCGGCTCGGTGGTAACGGAGGGGTACAGCACGTTGTGGTCCATCGTAGGTATTCGGAGGCGGACAGTGCCCGGGATGATGGTCTCACCCACGGCCGGCACCGGCTCCGTATGCATGATGACGAAGGAGTTGACATGCACAATCGATCGTTCGTGATTCTCGGTGCCGGCGGCGGCATCGGCTCGGCCACGGCCCGCCGGCTCGCCGAGCAGGGCGCCAAACTCGTTCTGGCCGGACGAAGCCCGGAACCGCTCGAGACCCTCGCCACAGAGACGGGCGGCATCGCCCACCCGCTCGACGCCACCCGCACAGCCGATGTCGCCGCAGCCGTCGAGCTTGCCTCCCGCGAGTTCGGGCGGGTGGATGGGATTGCCAACTGCGTCGGCTCACTGCTCCTGAAACCGGCCCATATCACGACCGACGACGAGTGGGACGACACAATCGCCACCAACCTGCGCTCCGCCTTTGCCGCGGTACGTGCCGGGGCAAGAGCAATGCGGTCGGACGGGGGCTCGGTCGTTCTCGTATCGTCGGCGGCAGCCCAGATTGGTCTCGCCAACCACGAGGCAATCGCAGCCGCCAAGGGAGGAGTCATCGGCCTCACCCGGTCGGCGGCCGCCTCCTACGCACCGACCAAGATCCGGGTGAACGCGGTCGCTCCCGGGCTCGTTAGAACCCAAATGACTGAGCGGTTGACCGCCAGCGAAACCGCTGAGCAGGCCTCGCTTGCCATGCATGCCCTCGGCCGACTCGGCGAGCCCGAAGACGTTGCGGCCGCCATCGTGTTCCTGCTCGACCCTGCCAACAGCTGGATAACCGGCCAGGTGGTGGGAGTCGACGGCGGCCTCGGCTCGGTACGACCCCGCGCCTGACGGTGGACACGGTTCTCCTCATTCATGTGGGCGCCACATGGAGCCTCGTCGGCCTCATCTGGTTCGTTCAGGTCGTTCACTATCCGCTGTTCGCATCTGTCGGTGCAACCGAGTTCGCTGCCTACGAGGCCCGGCACACCCGTCGAACCGCCTGGGTGGTTGCGGCGTTCATGCCGGTTGAAGCCCTCACGGCCGGTTGGCTGCTCGCCGACAGCCCGAAGGGGGTCGCAGACGGGATCATCGCCGTCGGGTTGGTGCTCGTCGCCCTCGTGTGGCTTTCCACCGCTCTGTGGCAGGCGCCACTCCACGGGCGCTTGTCGGACGGCTATTCGGCGCCGCTCCAGCGGCGCCTCGTTCAGTCCAACTGGCTGAGAACGGGACTATGGACGACCCGGGGAGTGCTCGTTCTCGTCATGGCCGGCCAGGCCCTCGTCTGACCGGCTAGCGGCGGGCGGAAAGCACCCGCAGCAAGGCCCCGATCTCGAGATGATCCTCGAGCGGATGGCGGAGCGGGCGTTCGGGATGCACCTCGTAGTGGTTACGCCGCCCCACCTTGACGTGGGACAGATAGCCGTCTGATTCGAGCTCGGCGACGATGCGCTGGGTGGCCCGTTCGGTGATGCCGACCCGGACAGCAACCTCGCGCAGGAGCACATCAGGGTTCTCGGCGATGCAGAGGAGCACATGGGAGTGGTTGGTCAAGAACGTCCAACCGTGTTTTGCAGTGGTCATGAGAACCACATTATACGTCACAAATTACGTGATATCAATTACACCCTATAGCGGTCGTTGGACCTCAGTGCCGAACATATCCATGATGTGGCTCTCCATCGCCCGCACGTCGGCCACTACTCCTTCGGGATCATCGGTATCGAGCACGTGCACAAACAGCTCGTGATGGTGCAACTCGAGCGCCACAGTGCCCGGCGTGAACGAGATCGAATTCATGAGCAGCGTGATCTCGGTGCGGGTTCTGACCCGGAGCGGCACCCCGATCACCGCCGGACGAATCTCATCGCGGCTGAGCCGAAGCGCAACGATCACTCCCCAGGTGGAGGCGGCCAATTGCACGATGAAGTGCACGACAAAGCGACCGGCCGCCCAGGGCCGCATGAGGGCGCGCGGCCAGCGAGGCGACAGATGACGGAAGACGTAGGCAACCAAACCGGCGACGAGCACGCCCCCGCCGACCACGTTGGGAGCGAAGGACCCGAACAACGCCAGCCACACCCCAAACAGCCACACGGTTAGCAACGGACTGGTACCGAGGCGCAGGGCGGTCGCGCCCGATTCGGGACGGGGCAGCGAAGCCACCAGTTCCCGGGTATTGGGCGAGTGCGGAGTCTCCGGGTCGTGATAGGCCGCCCGGGCCAACAGGCTCATCCCGAGCGGGCCCGAAAGAAACAACAGCGCCACGACGAGCAGCAAGAGCAGTAGGCCTCCCGGCGCGCCGGCCTCGAACACCGCGGCAACCGTCGTCGCAATCACTCCGACGGTGGCGGCCTTGGTAGCAGCATGCATCCGGGTGAGCACGTCGGGAAACGTCACGAGCCCCACAGAGCCGAGCGCGATGAGAGCAGCCCCACCAACAAGGAAGACTGCGGCAATGAAGTCGACCACGCTCATCGCTCGGTCTCCGCTTCGATATACCGGGCCACCACCACCGTCGACACGAAGGCGGTGAGAACCGCCATTACCAGTACGGGGACAAATGTGGTCTCCCCGGTGCGAGCGATGTAGGCCCCGATACCGGCCACGCCGACGAACAGCAGCGTGTCGAGCGCCACCATGCGGTCGGCCACAGACGGACCGCGCACGACGCGGAACACCGCCGCCACCGCCGCTACCGCTAACAGCACCGCGGCCAGGTTGGTCGCAACGATCATCCCCGCCCCCCGAACACCACATCGCGGTAGGCCCCGTCGGCAAGGAGGTCGCCGGCCGCCCGCTCGGCGTACTGGAGGAGCGGTTCGGCACCGAGGGCAACCGCCAGGCTCACCACGACCAGCCCGGCAGTTGCCGCAGCCATGCCCGAGGGAATGGCCGTTTTGGGGCCCGTGCCGGGGCGACCCCAGAAGACACCCGACCAGATCTTCGTCATGGAAAACAGCGTGAGCACGCTGGCAAACAGCGACACACCGACCACCACCCAGCGGCCGGCATCGAACCCGGATTCGATCAACGCCAGCTTGCCGACGAACCCGGAGAAGGGGGGAAAGCCGGCCAGGCTGAATGCCGCCGGCAGGAACAACACGGCAATCAACGGTGAGCGGCGCGCCACGCCGTCAACCGCGTCGATGGCGCCGGTGCCTTCGGTGTGCTCCACGAGTCCCCCGACCAGGAAGAGGGCCGCCTTGACGATGATCTGGTGGACGATGAACACGATGGCTGCCGCCACCCCGGCCACGGTGAAGAATCCCAGTCCCATGATCATGTACCCGATCTGGCTCACGATGTGGAACGACAGGATGCGCTTCATGTCCTTCTGGGCAATCGCCCCGAGCACCCCCACCACCATCGTGAATCCGGCGACTACCAGCATGAACGTGGCCGGCCCGTCGCTCGGGAACAACAGGGTCTGGGTGCGAACGATGGCGTAAACACCGATCTTGGTCAGGAGCCCGGCAAAGAGTGCGGTGACCGGAGCAGGGGCTACCGGATACGAGTCCGGCAGCCAGAAGAACAGCGGAAAGATGGCGGCCTTGATGCCGAACACCATGAACAGCAGCCATCCCAGACCGGCGCGATAGCCGGGAGATACGTTGTCGAGCTTGTCGGTGAGATCGGCGATATTCACGGTTCCGGTGACTGCGTAGGTGAACGCGATGGCAGTGAGGAGTAGGGCAGAGGCGACGAGGCCGATCACCACGTAGGTGATGGTCGAGCGGGTTTCGCTTCCCCCGGCGCGATACGTGATGAGCACGTAGCTGGCCGTCAGCATGATCTCGAAGGCCACAAACAGGGTGAAGAGGTCACCGGTGAGCAGAGAGAGCGCCACCCCGGCGGCCAGCATCTGATAGACGGCATGGAAACCGGGGAAGTCGGTATCGGTGTCCGGCTTGGCGACGGCATACACGAGCACGGCCAGCAGTGCCGCCGCCGAGGTGGCCAGTAGGAGCACCGCCAACCGGTCGGCCACGAGGGGAATACCGAGCGGCGCCGGCCAGTCGCCCTGGGCGGCGACGATGGTTCCCGAGCCGTCGACCGCGATGACGAGCCAGACGGCAATCGCCAGGTATGCCACCGACGATGCCAGGCCGACGATGCGCCGGACGAGCGGGCGGCGAATCGACACGAGGGCCAGAGCCGCGGCGGCAATCGGAATGATCACCGGGAGTGTGGCGAGCGTCTTCATCGCTGCCTCCGCGAGGCAATCCGGCGGTCCTCGACGTCGTCCTCGACCTCGTCGAGTCCGGTCTCGGTCCATGATCGATAGGCGAGGGTCAGGAGAAAGGCCGTGACACCAAACGTGATGACGATGGCCGTCAACACGAGGGCTTGCTCGAGCGGATCGGAGATGGGGCCACTCGCCGCACCATCGAGAATCGGAGGAGCGCCCGGCTCCCCACCGGATCCCAGCAACAGGAGATTGGCCCCGTGGGCGATGAGACCGAGTCCGACGATGATGCGGCTCAGCAGCTTCGACAGCAGCAGGTAGGTACCGGTGGCGAAGAGGGCGCCGGCGGCCAGAGCGATGACCCAGCTCATGGCGCCTCACCTCCCAGGCGCTGCAGTGCCGTTTCGACGACGCCGATGACCAGGACGTAGACCCCGAGGTCGAACACGAGCAAACTCGAGACCTTGATCTGGCCGAAGACCGGCACGTCGGTGCTCGCAAAGGTGTAGGTCAGGAAGGCGCTGCCATCGGCAATACCGATGAGGCCGCCGGTAACGGCCAGCAGCAGCCCCACCCCGATGACGACGAGCGAGTCGATCGGCAATGCCCGGCGTAAGCCGCGTTCCCCGAACGCGAGGAACATGACCAGGAGCCCGGTCGACGCCAGCAGCCCACCGGCGAATCCCCCACCCGGCACGTCGTGCCCGACGATGAGGAGATAGAGCGATAGCAACACCAGTGTCGGGACCATGGTGCGTGCCCCGGTGGCCAGCAGCGGAGAGAAGCGGACGATCATGTCGAGGTCTCCACCGGATCCGGCCGGCGCCGGGCGGTCCGTACCAGGACGCTAATGCCGACGGCGGCCGCCGCCAGCACGGTTATCTCACCGAGGGTGTCGATGGCCCGGAAGTTGGTGAGGACGATGTTGACGACGTTGGTACCACCCGCCTCGGGCGCCAGCTCGATGTAGGCGTCGGCAATGGTCCGTTCGTGCTCCACCGAGGAAGCAAGCACTGCTGCTCCCGCCACGAACAGGCCGACGAAGGTCGAGATCGCCAGCCGGGACCGGCGCACGAGCGAGATCGGATCGGCTCCAAAGCGGCGGGGCAGCCGGACCAGTACGAGCGCAAACAGTGCAATCGTCAGCGTCTCAACGAGCACCTGGGTGAGGGCCAGGTCGGGAGCACCGAACACGACGTAGATACCCGAGACGGCATAACCGACGACGCCGAGCAGCAACGCAGCTGCCATGCGGCGCTGAGCGAATGCAGCAGCCACGGCTCCGGCGATGACGACGGCCACCAGCGCCACCTCGGTCGGGCCGTTCGTCAGCTGGAGCGACACGCCATCGCGGACCCCGACGATCCAGGCGATGGCTGGAACGGCGAGTACCGACAGCAAGATGACGGCGAGGTAGGTCGGAAGCGAACCGTTCTGGACGACGCCGGTAACCCGTTCGGCGGCCACATTGAGGCCCCGGACCGTGGCGGCATACGCACGCTCGGCCCGCGACCGGCTCCGGGCGGGAAATCGGCGGATGAGTGCCCATGACTCCCATGCCGATTGAGACCGGTATGCGAAGAGGCCGGCGAGAACGATGATCGTGGAAATCCCGAGCGCGGTCGTGAACCCCGGCCACAGCACCAGCTTGACCTTCACTCCCGAGGCCGCCGCCACCGCGCTCTGGACCGGTCCGGGAATCAACCCGAACCCGACCGTTAGCGTGGCCAGTACGACCGGCCCGATGACGAGGCCGGTCGGGATGGGCCGCACGGCGGTCTCTTCATCAACACCAGCGTCCTTGAAGGCGCCAAACCAGAAGCGAGCGGAATAGCTCACGGTCAACACCGACGCGACGGCGATGACGATCAGTCCGATCCAGTTGTCCGTTGCAACGAGGGTGTCGAGGGCCGCCTCCTTCGTCACGAAACCGAGCACCGGCGGAATCCCCGCCATCGAGAGGGCAGCCACGGCCGCCGAGACGGCCAGCACCGGCAGACGGCGCCCGACACCGGAGAGACGACGAATATCACGGGTCCCGGTGGCGGAATCGACGGCGCCCACGATGAGAAACAGCGCCGCCTTGAACACGGCATGACCGACAAGAACCGCCAGCGCCGCCCCGATGAGATCGAGACCGATGAGGGCAACCATGAACCCGAGCTGACTCACCGTTCCATGGGCCAGAAGCAACTTGAGATCGTCGCGGCGCAACGCCCCGACGGCCCCCACCAGCATCGTGATGAGGCCGACCCCGGTGACGGTCCAGGTCCACACGGCCTCTTCGGCGAAGCCCGGGGCCAGGAAGATGAGCAGAACGATGCCGGCTTTCACCATGGTGGCGGAGTGCAAGAACGCCGAGGCCGGCGTCGGCGCCGCCATCGCCCCCGGCAACCAGAAGTGAAACGGGAACTGAGCCGACTTGGTGAACGCTCCGAGGAAGACGAGCACCAGAGCGATGGTGGTCGGCACCGACGATGGTGGGTCGGCCACGATCGCAGAAATCGTCGAGGTGCCCGATTCGAGAATGAGGAGCACGAATCCACCCAGCATGGCGAGGCCACCGGCGGTAGTGACGAGGATGGCCTGCAGGGCCGAGGAGCGAGCGGCGGCCTCCTCGTCGTTGAATCCGATCAGGAGGTACGAGGCGACGGTGGTGATCTCCCAGAAGATGAAGAGGCCGAGCAGGTCGTCGGAGGCAACAACGCCGGCCATCCCTCCGCTGAACAGCGCCATCTGGGCAAGAAACTTGGCCCGTTTCGCACCGTCCCGGAAGTAGGCGAGGCTGTAGCCGGCGATGACGAGGCCGGCACCGGCCACCACCATCGTGAGCAGGAGATTCATCTCGGTTGTCCCCACCCGAATCGACAATCCGAGCGACGGTATCCAGTCGAGCGTGCCCGCCTTGGCCTCACCACCCCACAGCCACGCCGCTACGCCCAGCTGGATGGCATAGGGAATCAGCACCAGCGCGCCCAGCAGGACCGGGCGGCGCCCGCCGAGCACGGCGATGGCTGCGGCCGAGGCGAAGTAGATGATGATGGAGAGCAAGAGGATCATGGGTACATACGCAAACGTCCC
>SHLN01000150.1 GCA_004283105.1 Acidimicrobiia bacterium | reverse complement strand
GAGTCGCCACTCGCCGCCAAGCGGGGGCCGTTCGTCCCTAGTCTCGGATTGGCGCCGGTTTGACAATGGTCACCTGCAATGGCTCGGGGCCGAGCCGGCGGCAAAAGGTTCTCGACAAAGGGAGTAACAGCGATGGCCATTGAGGTACGGAAGGTCGTTCTCGAGAGTGTGAGCGATGCGTCGGGGCTGGCCGCCCTCATCGACGAAGGTGTGTTCGGAGCCGATGGCGTAGTTGCCGTAGTCGGCAAGACCGAAGGAAACGGCGGGGTCAATGACTTCACCCGCATCCTGGCCGATCAGGCCTTCCGGAAAGTACTCATGGACAAGGGCACCCGGCCAGTCGATGTCGTCAAGGAGATCCCGATGGTGTGGTCGGGCGGAACCGATGGGATTCTGACCCCGCACGCAACGATCTTTGCCGAGGTGCCAGATGAGGGCGAGGTATCGGATGAGCCCCGCCTGGCCGTCGGTTACGCGATGAGCGACGTCATCCTTCCTGAAGACATCGGGCGCCCGGCCATGGTCGAGAAGGTCGCCGAGGGAGTCCGACGGGCCATGGCGGCCGCCGGGATCGAGAATCCGGCCGATGTTCACTACGTCCAGACCAAGACCCCGTTGCTCGTGATGGACACCATCAACGACGCCAAGTCGCGCGGTCATACGGTGTTCACGGAAGATCCCCTCGAGTCCATGAACGTTTCAAACGGCACGTCCGGCCTCGGAATCGCCGTTGCGCTCGGTGAGATCGAGATGCCGACCGCCGAGCAGATCGGCCACGATCTGAGCCTGTACTCCTCGGTGGCTTCATGCTCGTCGGGCGTTGAGCTCGACCAGGCGCAAACCGTCGTTGTGGGCAACGCACCGGGCGCCGGCGGCCGCTACCGCATCGGCCACGATGTGATGAACGATGCCCTCGACCAGGAAGGCGTATACCGGGCGATCCGTGACGCCGGACTGGACCTGCCCGAGTGTGCCCGCTACGGCGACCTCGGCGACAAGCTCGTCAACGTGTTCGTGAAGTGCGAGGCCGACCCGACTGCCAAACTGCGCGGCCGGCGTCAGGTTGCGCTCGATGACTCCGACGTCCACCACCATCGCCATATCAAGGGTGCGGTCGGGGGCGTGGTCGCGGCCGCCGTCAACGACGCGGCGGTGTTCGTCTCGGTGGCCGCCCTCCATCAAGGCCCGAGCGGCGGCGGGCCGGTGGCGGCCATCGTCGACCTGGGATAGCGGCAGTGGCCGCCGAAGCGGCCGCCCTGCTCCGGGTGCCCGGAGTGGGGAGCACGGCGATAGCCAAACTGCTCGAACCGCCTGCCACGGGTGCGGTGCTCGGCAGCTCGAGCCACGCGGTCTGGCTGGTGCTCGATGACGCGGTCATCGTCGTTTCGGCCGCCGACGCCACGCGGCTACCAAACGGAGTAGAGATCGGCGTCAATGCGGCGACCGATCCCTTTCAGTCGGTGCGACACGCCGAGCCGGTCGAGATGGGCGACAATCGGATACTCCTCGCCGGGTTGACCGTGGAGGTGGTCCGCTGGTGGGATCCGCAACCGGTGCTCCCGTCCGTCCCGGTCGCCGAACTGGCAGCGGCCATCGGGTCCCTTCCCGCGGAGGTGCCCGGTATCGACGGCTCGCAACTGGCAGACGCACTCGGGCGGGCCTCGGCCCCCGCGGTCCTGGCCGCGGCTGAGAACCTGCTCGGCTCCGGGACCGGGTTGACTCCGGAGGGAGACGACTACCTGGCGGGTGCGGTGGCGGCGCTGCGGCTCCTGGGACCGGCTGTCGGGGATGAGGCAGTGGCTGCCATGCTGGAAGCGATCGCCGCTCCGCTTGCCGAACTGGCGTCGGTCACGACCACAACGTTCTCGGCGGCTCTCATGGCCCACGCCCGGCGAGGTGAGGTGGCAGCGCCCGCCGGTGACTTTCTACGGGCGCTGAGCGGCCGGGGCGATGTCGACTCGGCCCACGCCGCCCTCAGCAAAGTCGGGCACACCTCGGGCCCCGCTCTCGCAGCCGGCATCGTCCTCGGTGCCCGCTCAATTGTGCGGCTCAACGTATGAGCCCGACTCGATTTGTAAGCTTCGATTCACGGGTTCAAGGAGGTTTGTTTTGGTGATCGCCAAGGAGTTCGACTACCAGCGGCCGGCAACACTCGAGGAGGCGACCGCCATCCTGGTGGCTCATCCCGGGGAAACCACCCGCATACTGGCCGGCGGCACCGACCTGGTGGCCTGGCTTCGCGACGATGCGGTGGCACCGGATCTCGTGGTGGACATCAAGGACATCCCCGACCTGCGGGACATCCGGATGGAGGGCGACACGCTCCACCTCGGCTCGCTCACGACGTTCACCGACCTCATCGAGTCCGACATCGTCGAGGAACATGCACCGCTTCTCATCGAGATGGCTTCGACGGTTGCGTCCGCCGGTATTCGGAATCGAGCAACGATGGTCGGCAATATCTGCTCGGCGGTCCCTTCCTGTGATGCCGGCCCGGTGCTCCTGGCCCTTGATACAACCGTGCACCTTGCTGGTCCGGGCGGTGCGCGCTCGGTGCACATCGACGACTGGTTTGTGGGTCTCCGCCAAACCGCCCTCACCGATGACGAGGTCGTCACGCATGTGACGATCAAGCTGCAAGAGCACGGCGGCGCCTACGTCAAGCTCATGCGGTATGCCGGTGAGGACCTTGCCCAGGCGGCGGTCGGCATCGTCGTCTATCCCGACCATGACTACCGGGTTGCCTTCGGGGCCGTGGCCCCGACCCCGATCCGGTCGGCCCGGATAGAGGAAGCGCTCGCCGGCAAGCCGCTCGACGAGTCACTGATTGCCGAAGTAGTTGGCATGGTCCCCGATGAGATCAGCCCGATCACCGACATGCGGGCCACCGCCGAATACCGCACCCATATGTGCCAGGTGATGCTGAAACGGGGTCTGGAGGCGGCGGTACAACGACTAGCCGGGATCGGTCCGGCCTATGAGACGCGACTGATCTGAGAGGATGGTTATGGAGGTAGAGATCAAGGTCAACGGCGAGGATTGGGCGCTCAGCGTCGCCCCCGCCGACGTGCTGCTCGATGTCCTCAGGGAGCAGGTCGGAACGAAGAGTCCCAAGATCGGCTGCGAGCGGGGTGATTGTGGCTCCTGCACGATCCTCATGGATGGCCGAACGGTCCGGAGCTGTCTCGTTCTGGCCGTCGAAGCCGAGCGGCATGAGATCACCACCGTCGAAGGCATCAGCTTTGAGGGGTTGAGCCCGCTGCAGGATGTGTTCCTCTCGAGCAACGCATTCCAGTGCGGGTTCTGTGCGCCGGGGATCGTGCTGTCGGCCACCGAGCTGCTCGAACAGAATCCCGACCCCTCCCGTCACGACGTGCAGGAAGCCCTGGCCGGCAACCTGTGCCGGTGCACGGGATATGAGCCGATCATCGAAGCTGTACTCGAGGCCGCCAAAGGAGGATCGGCATGACGACCACCTACCCCTTCGACGCTGAATCCAAGGACGACGAGTTGAAGAGTGTCGGAACACCCGCCGTCCGGATCGACGGTCTCGAGAAGATCAGCGGCGCCGCCGAGTTCGTCGACGACATCGACTTCGGGCCAGGACTTCTCCACGCTGCCATCGTCGAGAGCCCGCACGCCTTTGCCAGGATCCTCTCCATTGACACCACCGCCGCCGAGCAGGCCAAGGGCGTGGTCAAGGTGGTCACCGGCAAGGACTTCCCATACAAGTTCGGGATGTATATGGAGGACCGGTACATCTTCGCCCAGGACCACGTTCGGTTCGCCGGAGAGCAGGTGGCCGGGGTCATCGCGCGAAGCCACCGGGAAGCCGTGCAGGCGGCCGCCCTCATCGAGGTCGACTACGAGGTGCTCGAGCCGCTCCTCGACCCCAAGGAAGCGTTTGCAGAAGAAGCCGACCTCATCCACCCCGATCTCGGCGACTACACCCACGTCCCCTGGTTCTTCCCCAAGGCCGACACGAACATCGCCCACTGGCGCAAGATCCGCAAGGGCGACACGGAGAAGGCCTTTGCCGAGGCCGACTTCGTGCTGGAGGACACCTACCGGGTGCCCCGCTACGCCCATTGCGCCATCGAGCCCCACGTCACCGTCAGCAAGCTCGATCATGCCGACCGGCTTACCGTCTGGACGGCGTCGCAATCTCCCCACACCCAGCGCCACCTGTTCGCCGAGGCGCTGGCGCCGCTCGGATTCACCCACAAGGACGTGCGGGTCATCACGCCCTACATCGGCGGCGGATTCGGAGGCAAGGCAGGCGTGTCCATGGAGATCATGGGTGCTGCCATGGCCACCCTCGTCAAGGGGCGTCCGGTCAAAGTGCGCTGGACCAGGGAGCAGGAGTTCTACAACACGTACCAGCGCCAGGGCGTCATCGCCGAGCTCAAGGTCGGGGTGATGAACGACGGGACCATCACCGCAGTGCAACACCGGCTCTACTGGGACGCAGGTGCGTACGTGGAATACGGTGCCAATGTTGTCAACGCGGCCGGATTGTCGGCCACCGGGCCCTACCGGGTGCCAAACATCACCAACGACTCGCTGTGCATGTACACCAACCTTCCGCCCGGTGGTCCCTACCGCGGGTTCGGATACTCCGAGTTCCACTTCGGGCTGGAATCCCACATGGATCGCATTGCCGAGGCCATCGGGATGGATGCCGTCGAGTTTCGTCGCAAGAACGCCATCGTCGAGGGCGATGAGCTCTCGTACGGCGCCCACATGAATCCGTCTGGCTTGATCGAGGCGATCGACAAGACGGCGGCCGCCATCGACTGGGGGGTGGAGGAGACGTCCGACAATCCGGACACGGTGATTGGCAAGGGAATGGCGCTGTTCTGGAAGGCGCCGGCCATGCCGCCAAACGCATCGTCTGCCTCGTTCCTCAAGTTCAATGAAGACGGGAGCATCAACATCACCGTCTCGGGCATGGAGCTGGGCCAGGGGTACTTGACGGTGATGGCCCAGATCGCCAGCGAGGTCCTGACCGTTCCCGTCGACAAGATTCGGGTGGAGACGCCCGACACTGATCGCAACCCCTACGAGTGGCAGACGGTGGCGTCGCACGTCACCTGGAGCTCGGGTTTGGCCGTGCAGAAGGCGGCCATCGAAGCTCGCGAGAAGATCTTCGATGTCATCCATCAGGTCTACGGCTACGAGGATGATTCGCTCTACCTGGAGAACGAGACGGTCAGGTGCAAGACCGACCCCGAGTTCGTCAAGCCGCTCCGCGAGTTCGTCATCGACGGAATCCAGACCGAGGAAGGGACCTGGCGCGGCGGTCCGATCATTGCCAGCGGCAAGTTCATGCCCGAGTTCACGAACGCCAACAGCGATCCGGAGACGGGCCAGGGTGGCCATCCGAACGTCCACTACACGGTGGGAGCGACCGGGGTCGTGCTCGAGATCGACAAGGACACGGGTCGGGTTTGGGTCCGTAAGGCCGCTCTGGCGGTCGATGCGGGCCGGGCCATCAATCCCGACCTCGTCAAGGGTCAGATCGTGGGTGGCCTGGTGCAGGGGCTCGCCACCGTGCTGTACGAGGACATGCGCTTCGACGAGGGCGGCAAGATGATGAACCCCAACTTCACCGACTACAAGATCCCGACGGCGTTCGATATCCCCGACGAGATCATTCCGATCATCGTCGAAGTTCCCCAGCCCGATGGCCCCTTCGGGGCTCGCGGCGTCGGAGAACACACGATGATTGCGGCCGCCCCGGTGATCGCCAACGCGGTCTACAACGCACTCGGCACGCGCATCAAGTCGATGCCGGTCACCCAGGAGAAGATCGCGATGGCATTTCGGGAGCAGCAGACCTAGACACCGAAGGGACGGTCAATGGCGGAACTCACGATCACCAACGCCCGTCTGCGCGCTCAGCCGGAATTGGTCAACATCGAGATCGAAGACGGTCTCGTTGGGCGGATCTCCCCGTCCGGCCCGGCGGATGGTTCCACGATCGATGCGGCGGGCGGCCTGGTCACCGAGGGATTCACCAATGCCCACCTGCATCTGGACAAGGTCTTCACGCTCGCTCAAGTTGGCGAGGAAGCCCTTCGTCACTACCAGGGTGAAGGCATGGGGAAGGCCTCGTTGGCCATCGATGCGGCTGCCGAGGTCAAGCGCTCACAGGATGCCGACCAGATGCTCGAGTTGGCCAAGCGGTCGCTGGCGATGGCGGCGTACTACGGCACCACCCATGTCCGGGCGATGGCCGACGTCGACTCCAAGGCGGGCACGCGGGGAGTTGAAGTCCTCTGTGCGGCCCGCGACGAGTTTGCCGGGATCGTCGACGTGCAGGTGGTGGCGTTTCCCCAGGACGGCATCGTTCGGGAGAAGGGGGCCGGCGAGCTCCTGCGCCGGTCGATGGAGCTGGGGGCCGATGTCGTCGGTGGGATTCCCTGGATCGAATACACAACCAAAGCGATGGGCGAGCACATCAGTACCGCCTTCGACCTCGCGGTCGAGTTCGACGCCGACGTCTCGATGTTGCTCGATGACGCCGGTGATCCCGAAC
>SHLN01000316.1 GCA_004283105.1 Acidimicrobiia bacterium | reverse complement strand
CCGGCGACTACGCTCCCCGCATGGGACGTATCGCTACCACGCTCGAGCTGGCCAAGGCCTCCTGGCAAGTTCTCAAAGCCGACAAGGAACTCGTCGCGCTGCCGGTTCTCTCGGGACTGGCCAGCATCATCGTTGCCCTCACGTTTCTCGTCCCGGCCGGGTTTCTGAGCGGTGCCGACTCGGTAGGGACCGTCGAGTATGTCCTCCTGGCCGCCCTCTACCTGGCGATGGCCTTCGTCACCATCTTCTTCAACACCGCTCTCGTCTATGCCGCGCACGAACGGCTCAGCGGTGGCGATCCGACGGTGGGCAGTGCCATTGCCGGCGCAGCCAAACACATCCCGCAGATCTTCGTGTGGGCGGCCATCAGCGCCACTGTCTCGGTCATCCTCAAGTCGATCCAGGAACGGGCCGGCTTTGTCGGTCAGATCGTCGTCGGGCTGATCGGACTGGCCTGGGCGCTCGTCACCTTCCTCGTGATCCCGGTATTTGTGATCGAGAACCTCGGGGTGCGGGAGTCGGTGTCTCGTTCGGCCTCGCTCTTCAAGGGCACGTGGGGTGAGAATGTGGCGGCCCGGGTCGGCTTCGGCCTGCTCGGATTCGTTGCCACGCTGCCCTTCATCCTCATCGCCGGCCTTGCCATGGCGAGCGGTACCGATGCGATTGCTGCGGTCGGCGTCCTGGTTGCGGTGGTCGGCATCGTCGGAGTGAGCGTGGTGCTGGCCGCCCTCAATGCCATCTTCCAGACGGCGCTCTATCACTATGCGAGCTCCGGGTCGGTGCCCGGCAACTACTTCGACGACGACAACTTCGCCCACGCCTTCGTCCCGCGACGTCGTTGAGGCGGCTCGCCGCCCCGCTCGGGTTTCTCTCCGCCACCCGACTCGTTCTCAACTCTGGATATCGGCTCGTCTATCCGTTCCTGCCGGCCATCAGCCGCGGGCTCGGAATCTCACTCGACCAGGCCGGTGTGCTGGTCTCGGCTCGCAACCTCGCAGGGGCGGCGACGCCCGCCGTGGTGGCGGTAGGGAGGCGCAACTCTCGAACCATCATCGTGCTGGCGCTCGGCCTGTTCTCGCTCGGTGCCGCCATCACGTCTGCCACGAGTGCCTTCTGGGGAGCATTTGCCGGCTTTGTGCTCATGGGGATGGGCAAGCCGGCCTTCGACGTCGGAGCGATGTCGTATGTGGCCGACCGTACTCCCTACGAGCGGCGGGCGAGGGTCATGTCCGTTCTCGAGCTCACCTGGGCGGGTGGCTTGCTGGTGGGAGCGCCGACCGCCGGATGGCTCATCGATCGGTCGGGCTGGGAGGCTCCGTTCTGGGTGATCGCCGTGCTTGCCGGAGTCGCGTTGATCGCCGCCTTCCGGCTGCTGGAGGGAGCCCGCGACGGCGATAGCACCGGGGGGCGAGTGGCCCGGCTCGATCGGTCCGGCCGGGCATTGCTCGTCGTGTTCCTCCTCTTCAGCACGGCGGCCGAGCTCGTCTTCGTGGTTCTCGGCTCATGGCTCGAGGTCGAGTTCGGGCTCTCCATCATCGCGCTGGGAGCGTTCGCGGCGGTGGTGGGGTTCTCGGAGCTGAGCGGCGAGTCGCTCACGCTCGTCTTCGCCGATCGAATCGGGAAGCGAAGGGCAGTCATGACCGGCATGGGGCTGGCGATGACGGGGTTCGTCGCCATCGTTCTCCTGGGTGGTTCGTTGACGGGGGGTCTGCTGGCCGCCGCGCTGGCATTCCTCGGCTTCGAGATCACGATCGTTTCCGCCCTCCCGTTTGCCAGCGAGGTGCAGCCCGGCAGTCGAAGCCGTTACCTCGGCTTGATTCAGGTTGCGATGGCAACGGCTCGCGCCGTCGGCGCGCTCGTTGGCAATCCGCTCTTCGACCGCTTCGGCATCGGCGCCAACGCGGGTCTGGCGGCGCTTCTGAATCTTGCTGCGCTGGGGGTGCTCTACAG
>SHLN01000149.1 GCA_004283105.1 Acidimicrobiia bacterium | reverse complement strand
GGCCGATGGCGGGCAGCGGGTAGGGGGCAGCGGGCAGCGGGTTGCGGGTAGCGCCCTTGGTATTGTCCACCCGATTCCTCCGAAGGCTCCCCATGTCCGACAACCTCGCCGAGCAAGCCGGCTCGGCCATCATTTGGAAAGCAATCCAGCTCGTCGGGGTCAAGGGGCTGTCGATCGGCCGGCTGCTCGTGCTGGCCGTCATCCTCGCCCCCGAGGATTGGGGTCTCGTCGCCATCGGCGCCGTCACGACCGAGCTTCTCGTGGCACTCACCGACGTCGGCATCAACGACGCGATCATTCAGCGCAAGAAGGTGGAGGATCGGCACTACGACACGGCCTTTACCGTCGGAATAATCCGGGGGCTCCTCATCACTGCGGTGGTGTTCGTGCTCGCTCCTTCCATCGCATCGCTGTTCAACGAGCCGGACGCGACGCCGGTCATCCGGGTGCTCGCCTTCCGGCCGTTCGTGGACGCCCTGGCCAGCGCCCGGGTCATCGAGTTGACCAGGACACTGAAGTTCCGTCCGCTCACCTTTATCAAGGTGCCGGCCGCCCTCATCGAGACGGCCGGGATCTTCATCGTGCTCGTCCTACCGGCCTTTCTCATCGAGTCATTGTTCGCCATCGGACTAGCTGCCACCCTCGGCGTGTGGGCGCTTGTCATCGGCGCCTTTGCCGGCTCGTTCTCCGGTGTCATCCTCAGCTATCGGCTGGCTCCCTACCGCCCGCGCTTCTCGCTGGCAGGATTCCGAGAGTTGTTCTCGTTCGGCAAGTGGGTGTTCGCCACCCGGGCCATGCGCAACGCCGGCCAGTTCGGTCTGCGGGCCGTCGTGTCCCGCTACCTCGGTGCCGAGGATCTGGGCCGGTTCTATCTCGCCCAGAAGATCACCGTGTTGCCAAACGACCTCGTCTCCGAGGTCGTTCGTGGCGTCGCCTTCCCGGTGCTATCACGAGTACAGGAGAGCCGCAGCCGAACCTCGCGCGTGTTCAAGGCCACGCTCACTGCGATGCTCGCCTTGCTCGTTCCCATCTACGCCACCCTGTTCGTGCTGGCGGGACCGATCGTTCGCCAGGTGCTGCCCGACTCCTATGCCGGGCTGACCATCGTCATCCAGATCCTCGCCGTCGACGGCATCATCGACCTGCTGACGGATGCGCTCAAGCCCATGTTGCGGGGTCAGGGCCGGCCCCGAACCGACTTCTTTTTCACCGCGGTTCGTACCCTCCTGCTCATCGGACTGGCCTTCGCTCTCACGGATGCGTTCGGGCTGGCGGGAGCGGCCTGGGCATGGCTGATCGCTGAAGCGGTCATCAGCGTGCTGGCTGTCATCATTGCCCTGCAGGTGCTCAAGCGCCCGTTCGAGGGGATGGCCCGGGTCGTGGCGGTCATCTTTCTCTCGGCCGGCCTCGGTGCCACGCTCGGCTGGCTGGTCACCGATTTCTTCGGTGGTGTGGCCGGCCTCGTCCTCGGTGCGCTCATCTCCCTGGTGGGGGGATTGGCCGTCTTGCTGGCTCTCGATCGGCTGCGCGACTTTGGCTTGATCCGCGATTTCTCAAAGGCGTTCCCACAGATCGCTCGCAAGATCGGACTGGGTGATCCCGAGATCTAGCCGGGGGCGCGCCCGAGCCGGTCCCGTTCCTCGTCCATTCGAGCCAGCTCATCGGCCCCGCTGATCACGATCTTCGGATCCGGTTTGAAGTCGAGAGACTTGTCCCGGTCGGCGTAGTTGATGGCGTTGAGGATGACCTTCATGGCGTTGAGCCGTGCTTTTGGCTTGCTGTTCGACCGTACGATCGTCCAGGGAGACTGGTCGGTCGAGGTCCGCTCGAGCATCCGGTGTTTCATGGTGGTGAAGTCGTCCCAGTATTCCTGGGCCTGCATGTCCACCTCGCTCAGCTTCCACTGGCGGAGCGGATCGGTCTTGCGCCGTTCGAAGCGGGCCTGCTGGACCTCCTTGTCGACGCTGAAGTAGAGCTTGACGAGGACGGTTCCCTGGCGTACGAGGTCTTTCTCGAAGCCGACGACCCCCTTCAGGAAGTCGCGGTGCTCGCGTTTTGTGCAGAATCCCAGCACCGGCTCGACGAGTGCCCGGTTGTACCAGGACCGGTCGAACAGGACGACCTCGCCACCGGCCGGGAAGTGAGGGACGTAGCGCTGGAAGTACCACTGTGACTTCTGAGTGTCGGTTGGTTTGCCGAGCGCCACCACCCGGTAGCGCTTCTCGTTCATGAATCGGGTCATGCGCCGGATCGTGCCGCCCTTGCCCGAGGCGTCCCTTCCCTCGAAGAGAACCATCATCGGAATCCGCTCCATCTCGAGATGATGCTGGAGCTTGAGGAGCTCGATCTGGAAGGGCCGTAGCGGCTCGTCCTGGGCCAGCTGGGCACGCAAACGGTTGCGTTCCTTCGTCACCACCTTGAGCCGGGCACGGAGTTCGGCCTCTGTGGCCTGGTCGTCGACGTCGGCTGGAACCCCGCCTGCCGGGGCCCCTTCGACCGGATCTTGCTGGAGTGCGCTCACGGTGTCACGGTAACACGCGAAAGCCATCCCTACCTGAGGCGCTCCAGCAGCCCATCGCGAATCGTCTGCTCCGCCGGAAGCGCTTCGGTTGGCTTGTGTCCGAGCCGCCATTCGATGGCCGCGCGGATCTGCTCGTCGGTCCCGCGCCGGCCGAGCAGCTCATGGACCTGGTCGATCCGTCGTCGGCCGGTCGGGCCGAACCGGCGGGCCATCCCACCCATCCAGTAGGCGAGCTCGTCGGTGAGTGGGGGACCCCACCCGACGTTATCCCAGTCGATGAGCCACAGGTGGCCGTCCGAGCCGCGCCGGAGGTTGATGGCGAGGAAGTCGCGGTGAACGGGGACGTAGTGGGCGGGGGTGTCTGCAGGTCTCGGAAGGCCCGCCAGCTTCGCCTGCAACTCGTCGATGACGCCCTCGATGGTGTCCGGGTCCGGTCGGGGCTGTCGATGGCCCCCGTCCGGGAGCGGTGCGTGCATGTGATAGGCCATGTCCTCGAAGCGACCGTGAGCCAGCAGCGCCGGCGTCTTGAACGTTGCAGCCGGATCGGCGGTGAGGAGCTCCTGGGCGACAATCGATAGCTTGCTCGGTTCGTCGCGCACGAGGTGCTTGGCGAAGGCGAGGATTTGCCCGTCGCCATCGAATAGCAGGGTGGTTACCCGCTGGGCGTACTCAGGGAGTCCCGGCAACCGGAAGGCGGTGTGAGCGACGGGCCCCACCATCGGTTCGGCCACCTCGGCGATCCATCGATCCCACCACCGGGGCACCGGCGGCGCGTAGCGGAGTCGAAACGGCCGCTCGATCCCCAGTCGCAGCAGGACCCGGCCGGCCGCCAGGGCGAACCGCTGGTGAAGGAACGTGGCGTCGTACAGCCCGAGCCCACCAACCTGCACCGTTCGGTTCCCGGCCGGCAACGTGAGGTAGTGCTTCCCTGGGGGAAAGCCGATGTACTTGCTGGTCACCGAATCAAGGTAGCAAGAAGATCGCTACCCGCTACCCGCTACCCGCTGCCCGCGACCCGCTCAAATCCAGAGAGCGCCCAGTGCTGCGAGGAAGCTGGAGTGGGCCCGCGTATCAGGCTTAGGCCCTCTCCGGCGGGAAGCGGACAGCGGGACGCGGACAGCGACGAGTTTGCGGAGCAACCTCGCAAGCTGAATAGACCTTCGGTCTATTCAGCCGCCATCCGTCGCAACACCATGTGGAGGATGCCGCCGTTGCGGTAGTAGTCCACCTCTACCGGGGTATCGATCCGGCAGGTGGTCTTGACCTCGATGACCATGCCGTCTGGCTTGGTTGCCCGCACGAGGACTGCCTGGCGGGGCTGGAGATCGTCGTCGATGTCGATCTCGAACGTTTCGGTTCCGTCCAGCCCGTACGTGTCTGCGTTGTCGCCCGGCTGGAAGGTGAGCGGGAGGACGCCGAACATGATGAGGTTGGACCGGTGGATGCGCTCGAAGCTCTGGGCAATGACGGCCCGCACGCCGAGCTCGAACGTGCCTTTGGCCGCCCAGTCCCGTGAGCTTCCCATTCCGTAGTCCTGGCCTGCCAGGACGATGAGCGGGGTGCCCGCTTCCCGGTAGTTGAGGCTCGCTTCGTAGATGGTCTTCACCTGCCCATCGGTGAAGTCGGTCGTGTACCCGCCCTCGGTGTCCGGCGCAAGCTGGTTGCGGACCCTTATGTTGGCGAACGTTCCGCGGGTCATGACCCGGTCGTTGCCGCGTCGCGACCCGTAGCTGTTGAACATGGTCGGTTCCACCCCGTGCTCGATGAGGTACTGCCCGGCCGGGGAGGTCGGTGCGATCGATCCCGCCGGGGAGATGTGGTCGGTCGTGACCGATTGGCCGACCTTGACGAGTGCCCGTGCACCGGTGATCGGCTCGATAGGTGCGACGTCCATGGTGAGCCCTTCGAAGAAGGGAGGCTCCTGCACATAGGTGCTCGCTTCGTCCCACCCGAACAGCGCGCCGGTCGAGGTGTCGATGGCCTTCCACTCGGCCGAGCCCTCAAACACATGGGCGTATTGCTCGATGAATTGCTCACGAGTGACGGTATTCGACACGATCTCGTCGATCTCGGCCTGGGTGGGCCAGATGTCCCGCAGGTAGACGGGATTGCCGTCCGAGCCGGTTCCGATGGGATCGGTGGTCAGGTTGATGTCGACGGTGCCGGCCAGGGCGTAGGCGACCACGAGCGGGGGAGAGGCGAGGTAGTTGGCTCGCACATCGGGGGAGATGCGTCCTTCGAAGTTGCGATTGCCCGACAACACCGACGCGGCCACGAGGTCGTGTTCGTGGATCCCGGCGCTGATCTCGCTCGGCAGCGGGCCGCTGTTGCCGATGCAGGTGGTGCAGCCGTACCCGACGAGATAGAAGCCGGCCGCCTCCAGGTCGTTCATCAGATCCGAATCCTGCATGTACTCGGTGACTACCTTCGAGCCGGGGGCAAACGAGGTCTTGACCCACGGCTTGCGGGTGAGTCCCCGCTCCCGCGCTTTTCGGGCCACGAGGCCGGCACCGACCATGACATCGGGATTCGACGTGTTCGTGCAGCTGGTGATGGCGGCGATGACGACATCACCGTGATTCATGTCGAATGTCTCGCCGTCGTAGGTGACGGTGGCCCGCGGTTCGTCGGGTGCTTCCTCCATCACCGGGCCGCCTTCGTCTTCCCACTCTGTGACCGTTCCCGGCCCTCCCGAGCTCGCCTTGCCGAACGTGTCGACGAGGTCCTGGGTCCATTGATCCTTCATGCCGGCCAGTGTGATGCGATCCTGCGGCCGCTTTGGTCCCGCCAATGCCGGCTCGATGGTGGAGAGGTCGAGCTCCAGGTTGGAGCTGTAGGTGATGGAACGGGAGTCCTCGCGCCACATGCCCTGCTCCCGGTAGTACTGCTCGACCGTCTCGACGAGGGCCTCGTCGCGGCCGGTGAGGCGCATGTACCTGGTGGTCTGTTCATCGACCGGGAAGAACCCGACGGTGGCGCCGTACTCCGGCGCCATGTTGGCGATGGTGGCCCGATTGGCGAGCGGCATGTCGGCCAGGCCGGGGCCGTGGAACTCGACGAACTTGCCGACCACACCGTGCTCACGCAGCATTTGGGTGACCCGGAGCACGAGGTCGGTTGCGGTGGCGCCTTCCGGCAGCTTTCCCTCGAGCCGGAATCCGACCACCTGGGGGATGAGCATGTAAATGGGTTGTCCCACCATGACCGCCTCGGCCTCAATGCCACCAACGCCCCAGCCGAGCACGCCGATGCCGTTGATCATGGTGGTGTGGCTGTCGGTCCCGACGAGGCTGTCCGGATAGATGGTGGTGCCGTCGTCCCACGCCACCTTGGCGAGGTATTCGAGGTTGACCTGATGGACGATTCCGGTGGCCGGTGGAACGACCCGGAAGTTGTCGAACGCCGACTGTCCCCACTTCAGGAACTCGTACCGCTCCTGATTGCGCTCGAATTCCTTCTCGGAGTTGATGAGCAGCGCCATACCCGAATTGAAGGCATCGACCTGCACCGAGTGATCGATGACGAGGTCGCACGGAACGAGCGGATTGACCTTCTGGGCACTCGCCTCGTCGCCGGTCATGCGAACCACCGCTTCCCGCATGGCGGCCAGGTCCACGACCGCGGGAACGCCGGTGAAGTCCTGGAGAACAACCCGTCCGGGGGTGAAGGCAATCTCGGTCTCGGCCACATTCGTGGCATCGAACGAAGCAAGCGCCTTCACGTCCTCGTCGGTCACGACCCGCCCGTCATGCTGTCTGAGCACGGCTTCGAGCAGCACCTTGATCGTGTACGGAAGCGAGTCAACGTCGGCGATCCCGGCCAACGAGTCGATCCGGTAGATGGTGCGGTCGCCGAGCGGAGTGGTGAGGTCGGAGCGCGCTCCGAACGGGTCGTGCGTCATTGGTTTCTCCTCAAACAGCTGCCGACCCAGCCTAGGTCGGGCTCCGCCCGACGGGTCAACGGCAACGCCTGCCACCGGCCACCACAGTTCCCACCGGACGCAGCTACTCCACGTTCTGGCTGAGAGCTGATAGCCGATGGCTGATAGCTGGAGGCGGTAGCCTCCTCGCCCATGT
>SHLN01000315.1 GCA_004283105.1 Acidimicrobiia bacterium | reverse complement strand
GGCCCGGGCCGCGGTTCGACGTCGTGATCGTGCTGCTGTCGCTGCACCACAACCTCCGGTTGCGGATCCTGGTGGGAGTGGACGGCGACGTGCCGGCGGCTCCCTCCATCACCGGCATCTACATGGGCGCGAACTTCTACGAACGGGAAGTTTTCGATCTGTTCGGGATCGACTTCACCGGCCATCCAGACCTCACCCGCATCATGCTTCCCGACGATTGGGAAGGCCATCCGCTCCGCAAGGACCATCCGGTTGGTTCGGTACCCATCCAGTTCCGCGACACCCACAAGGTTCAGTGATGAGCGACGACGTGACCATCGACGAGGGCACCGGGGTGGACGACCAGGCCACTCCGCCATCTGAGACCGAGCGTCGCCAGCTCCAGGACATGTGGGCGGCGGGTACCGAAGAACCGGCCTGGGTAGTTGCTTCCACTGCGGAAGGTGCCCAGCTCATGCTGCCGCGCGACCAGGCGACAAGCGTCGAAGTAGCCGAGGAAGGCGGAACGCTCGTCACCGACGATCGGCTCTACGACGAGGAGCAGTACGAGGAGGAGACCACCATCCTCAACATGGGCCCCCAGCATCCCTCCACTCACGGGGTCCTCCGCCTGCAGTTGGAGCTGGAAGGCGAAATCGTGCGCCGGGTGAAGCCGGTCATCGGCTATCTCCACACCGGCATGGAGAAGACCGGCGAGACGCTGACGTTCATGCAGGGACCCACCAACGTGACGCGGATGGACTACCTCGCTCCGTTCCACAACGAGCTGTGCTTCTCCCTCGCCACCGAGGCTTTGCTCGGGATCGAATTGCCACCGCGGGCCCACGCCATTCGGGTGCTCATGACCGAACTCAATCGGGTGTCGAGCCACCTCACCTGGGTGGCAACCCAGGGTATGGATCTCGGTGCCGTCTCGATGATGATCTACGGCTTCCGCGAGCGCGAGCTGCTGCTCGCCTTCTTTGAGAAGACGACCGGCCTGAGGATGAACCACAACTACATCCGCCCCGGGGGCGTGGCGGCCGACCTGCCCGATGGCTGGGAAGAAGACGTCGCCGAGATCATCGAAAAGACCCCGAAGGGACTCGACGACTACCACGACCTCCTCACGCACAATCCCATCTTCCTCGGCCGCACCCAGGGGGTGGGGGTCATCACCCCCGAGGAATGCTTCGCTTACGGAATCACCGGCCCACCACTCCGAGCCTCCGGCGTCGATTGGGACCTCCGCAAGAGCCAGCCCTACAGCGGGATAGAGCAGTACGACTTCGACGTCCCGCTCGGCGAGAACGGCGACGTCTACGACCGCTATCTCGTTCGCATGGAGGAGATGCGCCAATCGCTTCGCATCGTCTCGCAAGTGATGGAGTCCATGCCGGCCGGCGACTACCGCACCGAGGACCTCAAGGTGACCCCGCCGCCTCGCAAGCGCATCGACGAATCCATGGAAGCGCTCATCCACCACTTCAAGATCTTCACGGAGGGATTCAAGGTGCCGCCCGGTGAGCACTACCAGGCGATCGAGGGCCCGCGCGGCGAGCTCGGCCACTACGTCGTCTCGGTGGGGGACGCCAAGCCGTGGCGGCTCCACTGCCGCACCCCCAGCTTCGCCGCAGTCCAGTCCCTCCCCGTCATGATGGCCGACCAGCTCATCGCCGACTCGATCGCGATCATCGCGAGCATCGATCCCGTGCTGGGAGACGTGGATAGATGAGGACATCGCTACCCGCTTCCCGCTCCCCGCGCCCCGCTCAAACAAGAGCATTGACTTCTGACGGGCAACGGGCAACGAGCAACGGGCAACGAGCTAGTTCCGGCCGGCAGCGGGTCGCGGATAGCGGGCAGCGGGTATGAGCTGGACGACCTCAGACCGTGTCACCCGCACTCTGTCCTCGTACCCGGATAAGAAGTCTGCCGTCATGCCGCTGCTGTATCTCGCCATGAATGAGTACGGCTACCT
>SHLN01000148.1 GCA_004283105.1 Acidimicrobiia bacterium | reverse complement strand
CAGCGACACGTCCGTCCCTGGGGCCGGGATCATGGGGCCGGTCATCCAGTTGCGGGGGGTCGAGAAGGTCTTTCGAACGGGACGGGTGGAGTACCCGGCGCTGCGGGGGGTCGACCTCGAGGTCGGGGCAGGCGAGCTGGTAGCCGTGGTGGGGCCGAGCGGGAGCGGCAAGTCGACCATCCTGAACATCATCACCGGGATCGACCGGGCCACTGCCGGCGACGTGTTGGTCACCGGCCGCGATCTCGGCGGTTTGTCCGAGGAGGAATTGGCCGTGTGGCGGGGCGACCATATCGGGATCGTGTTCCAGTTCTTCCAGCTGCTCCCCACCCTCACCGCCATCGAGAACGTCATGCTGCCGCTCGACTTCGCCCGCACGGGGACCGTTGCCGAGCGGTCCGGGCGCGCCCGGCGTCGACTCGCTCAGGTTGGACTGGAGGACAAAACCGACAACTTCCCGGCCGAGCTCTCGGGGGGCGAGCAGCAGCGCGTTGCCATCGCCCGGGCCCTCGCCTGCGACCCCGCAATCCTGGTGGCGGACGAGCCGACCGGGAACCTCGACTCGGACACGGCGGCCGAGATGTTCGAGGTCTTCGGCAAGGTCAATTCCGACGGGACCACCATTGTGTATGTGACACACGATCCGAGTCTGGCCCGGGAGGCGCACCGGGTGGTCACGATTCGGGATGGACGGGTGGGCGGCGGCGGTCGGGCATGATCTCGGCCCACACCCGGCGCTCGTTTCGTGAGCTGAGCCGGCGACGGGCGCGATCCATGCTCACCATCCTCACCATCGCCGGTGCCACCGCCGGGATCTGGCTGTTTTCGATCCCCGGCAACATCGAATCCTCGCTATCGGAGCGAGGCGACGTCGACGGTATGCACACGATCCGACTGGCACCCGAGGTCCTCGACCTGACCGGACCACAGCTGAACGAGCTGCGCTCCACGGCCAATGTGGCCGCTCTCGACGTCCGCACGCTCGGCCGGACCGAGATGGCGATCGGTGAGCGAACCCAGAGCGTCGTGCTCGTCGGTGTAGCCGACTTCGCCTCCCAGGCCGTCAACATCGTCTCCGTCGAGGAAGGCGCACTCCCGGCCCGGCCCGGTCAGCTGGTCACCGACTTCGAGAACGCCCGCACCGGCCGCTACACCGGGGCGATTGGCGACACCGTCGCCCTCCGGTCGTCGAACGGGTCGTGGGTCGCCTTCGACGTGGTCGGCCGGGGAGGCACGCTGCGATACAGCAGCGAGGTGGCCGAGGACGTACCCTTCCTCTACCTCTCGAACGCAGACGTCCAAGCGGTGATGGGCTACCCGACCCCGAACTCGATCGACGTGATTGCCTCGAACCGCGCCCCGGCGGCGGTGGCGGCCATGGTGGCCGATCTTCGCACCCGGCTCGCCTCGGCCCTCCCCAACCTGGCCTACTGGGACGTCCTCGAGGTGTGGGAGGAGGGCACCTGGCCCGGCTCGGAGGACTTCGAGAACTTCGTCGTGCTCTTCTATGTCATCGCCGGGATCGCCCTGCTATCGGCCCTGGTCCTCATCTACACGACGATGAACACGATCGTGCGTGAACAGACCCGCGAGATCGGGATGATGAAGGCGATCGGCGGGACCAGGCGGCGCATTGGCCTCGGCTATCTGCGCACGTCCCTCCTGCTCGGCGCCGCCGGGACGATGCTCGGTATCGCCATCGGATTCCCGCTCAGCAATTTGCTCATGTCGTTCATGAGCAGCGAGTTCGGCGGGACGAGCATCGGGTGGCAGTTCAGCGGCTTCGCGCTGGTTCTCAGCTTGGTCGTCGGCCTCGGAGGGACGGCGATGGCCGCGTGGCCCGCCCTCCACCGGGCCGGGCGCATCACCGTGCGGGAGGCCATCGAGGACCACGGCGTCGTCTCGACCTACGGCGCCGGCCCGTTCGATCGGGCCGTGGCCCGGGCCGGGTTCCTGTCCCGCCGCAACCAGCTGGGCTTGCGGAACACAACCCGGCGGGCCGGGCGCAATCTCGCCACGGCCATTCCGATCGGATTGGCGGTGGGAACCATGCTCGGATTCGCGGCTGTTTCCATCACCGCCCTGGACGAGACCCACAACTCCCAGCGCCTCGAAGGCGGCGACATCATCGTCTGGAACAACGGTGGTCGCGGCCTGGATGCGGCGGCCGCCGCCGTGATGGAATCAGTCCCCGGGGTCGAGCTTGCCCATCAGATGATCTACAGCAACGTAGAGCTGGGTGGGGAGTACTACGTGTGGGGACTGCCGGCGGTGAGCACCTACGACCACGACATCCTGGACGGTCGCTGGTTTACCGCCGAAGAGGACGAGGCCCGCGCCCGCGTGGTCGTGTTCGGTGAGGCCGTTGCCGAACTGTCGGGAACTGCTGTCGGCGATTTAGTGACCGTCGAGACCCGCCGCGGCCCCATCGATCTGGAAGTGATCGGCATCGACGGTCATCTCGTCAACGACGGCCAGGGCATGTTCATGCCGATCCAGACGGTCTTCGACTACGAGGGATGGACCACCGGAAACTACTGGGTTCGGACCGTCTCCCCGGATGAGGCAACCGTCGACGCGGCCGCCGACGGTCTCCATCGCACCATGAGAGAGCGCGGCTACACGATCGGTTCGACCCTCCGCTACATCAGCCGCAACGCCAACGCGGCGGAGAACCGGCTCGTCGTGACCGTGATCATGGCGATGGGCCTGCCGATCGTGGCCATCGGCATGATCGGGCTCGTCAACGCCATGACCAGCAACATCCTCGACCGCACCCGCGAGATCGGAGTCCTCCGCAGCATCGGTGCCCGCCGGCGTGACGTGCGTGCCATGTTCCGCACCGAGGGCATGGTGATTGCCCTCGTCGGGTGGCTGCTCGGCATCCCCATCGGTTATCTGGTGGGCCGGTTCATCATGTGGGTGCTCGAGAACGAGTTCCACGCGGCCTTTGACTTCGCGTTCCCGATCTGGCCGATCCTCGTAGCCCTCCTTGCCACGATCCTCGTCTCGCTGCTCGTGCTGCGACTCCCGCTGCGGCGGGCTGTTCGCATGAGCCCGGGAGACGCCCTCCGGTACGAATAGCCGCTCCCGGTCAGTTCCCGGCGGCGGAGGCAAACAGGACGACCACCGTCTTCTGAGGCGTCGGATAACCGTCACCGATCACAAAGGGGGCATGGGCCGGGTCGGTCACGTCTTCGGGTGATGTCAGCGACGTGTCCACCACCCTTCGCCAGGGCTCAACTCCGTCCGGAAGCTTGGGAAGCTCGAACGTGAGCGGTTCCGTGAAGCCGTTCAACAAGAAGTGCATCCGGAGACCGTTCGAACGATTGACGGCCGACACGGCCAGCGTGTGGGAATCGTGGGACAAGTCGGGGGCCTCCATCCGCGTCCCATGCAGGCGGATCTTCGCCTGCCGGATCAACTCGCCGAGCGTGAGCCCGGAATCGATGCGTACCGAGTCGAAGTGCTGCCGAACGGCAATGAGTTCTTTGACGAACCGGTGCACGTCCCCGTGCTCCTCGAGCAGCGACCAGTCGAGCCAGCTCAGCTCGTTGTCCTGGGACCAGGCGTTGTTGTTGCCGTGCTGGGTGCGACGCATCTCGTCGCCCATGAGCAGCATCGGGGTCCCGACCGAGAGCAGCGTGAGGGCCAGGAAGTTCTTCACCTGCCGGTTGCGGAGCGCTTCGATGCGGGGGTGGTCGGTTGGACCCTCGACTCCGCAGTTCCAGCCTCGATTGTCGTCCGAGCCGTCCCGGCCACCTTCCAGATTCGCGTCGTTGTGCTTGCGGCTGAAGGTGACGAGATCGTTGAGGGTGTGCCCGTCGTGGCAGGTGACGAAGTTCACACTCCGCTCCGGCTCACGCTTGCCGCCCCCGTACAGGGCGGGGCTGCCCATGATCCGTTCGGCGATCCCCGGCACGCTCCCCTTGTCCCCCCTCCAGAAACTGCGCACGTCGTCGCGGAACTTGCCGTTCCACTCCTTCCACGAGTCCCCGACGAAATCACCCACCTGGTACAGCCCGGCGGCATCCCACGCCTCGGCGATCAGCTTGGTCCCCGCCAGTACCGGGTCGGTCTCGATGTCCAGGAGCACGGGCGGGTTGGGGACCGGCCGGCCGCTCTGATCGCGCGAGAGGATTGAGGCCAGATCGAAGCGGAACCCGTCCACGTGCATCTGCTCGACCCAGTACCGGAGGCTGTCCAGGATGAGCCGCCGGACGATCGGCTGGTTGGCATTGAGCGTGTTCCCGGTACCCGAGTAGTTGGCGTAGCGGCTGCCTCCATTCTCGAGCATGTAGTAGGTGGCGTTGTCGAGACCGCGGAAACTGATGGTTGGACCGCCATCGCCCCCCTCGCCGGTGTGGTTGTACACCACATCGAGAATCACCTCGATCCCGGCACGGTGCAGTGCCTTCACCATGTCGCGGAACTCATCCAGCGGGCCGAGTGGATCCCGCCGCCAGCTGTATCCGGCATGGGGGGCAAAGAACGACACCGGCCCGTATCCCCAATAGTCCGATAACCCCTCGGGGGCGTGCTGCCGGTCGAACTGGAACACCGGCAGCAACTCCACGGCCGTGACTCCCAGGTCGACCAGGTAGGGGATCTTCTCGATCAGACCGGCGAAGGAGCCTCTCCGGTTGTTCCTCCGACCGCTCTTCGAGCGCTTCTTCACTCCCGAGCTCGGATGACGCGTGAATCCGCGGACATGCAGCTCGTAGATCACCGTCTCGGAGAAGGGACGGCGCAACGGCTCATCGCCTTCCCAGTCGTACTCCGAGACATCGACGACGACGTTCTTCATTGCCTCGGCGTCGTTGGGCCCCGGGCGAATGGCGGCCTCCCGCCGATACGCCCTCGGCACGACAACCGATCTGCCGTACGGGTCGAGGAGCACCTTGTCCGGATCGAACCGGAGCCCGGTCTGAGGATCGTTTGGCCCGAGGACGCGATAGCCGTAGGTCATCCCCGGCCCGGCCTGCTTGATGAAGGCGTGCCAGTAATCGTCGGTGCGGTGCCGCCGGGCATCGAGCTTGTAGACCGTGGCCGGCTTGGTGTCGTCAACATGATCGAACACACACAGTTCGACCTGGTGGGCGTGCCGAGAGTAGAGAGCGAAGTTGACCCCTCCCCCCGGCTCAACTGTCGCACCCAAAGGAAAGGGGTTTCCGCGTTTTGCCTTGGCGATGACGCCACTCCACGTCGGGTCAGATCATTCTCGCAGATGAGGATGTTCCGGCCGTCCTATCGGTCCTTCTTCATGTCATCCAGATACTGATCGAGGTCGAAGTTCTTGACGCTCCAGGCAGCTCCCGTCACCGCGATAAGGATCATGACGGCACCCAGGACGAGAAGGACGGCAGTGAGGAGGAACCCGCCAACCGCCACGCGGTGCGCCCAGGTCAGCGGTTCGTTGTTGAGGTCCCCCGGCCAGATGAGGGCTGAGCCGAGACCGGAAAGGATGCCGGCGAGAAGGAGCAGGACTCCCCTTCTGGTCGGCCAGCTCACAGCTTCGGCAGCACCGACGACTCGGCGCAGATCGCCTCGATCTCGTCGGGATCGGTCGGGACACCGGCCGTCAGGTTCCGGTGCCCGTCCTCGGTGATGAGGACATCGTCCTCGATGCGGACCCCGATGCCGAGGAACTCGGCCGGGATCTCGTGCTCGATTTTCTCGGCCGCCTCTCTCCGCTCCTCGAGTTGCTTGCGGGCAGCCTCGGGTCCTATCTCGTAGCGGAGAGAGCGGTTGGCGTCTTCGTCGTAGTCGAGGAGGGCAAACTCAACGGTCGGTCGCTTCGGGTCGAGGTAGATCCCCGGCTCAACGGTGAACGCCATGCCGGGCTGCAAGTCCCGGGGCTGTCCGTCCACCCGGTAGCGGCCGGCATCATGCACGTCGAGGCCGAGCCAATGGCCGGTCCCGTGCATGAAGAACTCGCGCTCGTGCCCCATGGAGAAGGACTCCTCGGCAGAACGGGGAAGTACACCGAGGTCGGCGAGCCCCGCCGCGATGACCGTGCGGGCGGTCGTGTGCTGGCCGGTGAGAGTCCCGCCCGGTGTGCACTCGGCCAGCGCCGCGGTCTGGGCGGCGAGCACAACGTCGTAGATGGCCCGCTGTGGTTCTGTGAACACTCCGTTGACGGGGAACGTGCGCGTGATGTCGGCCGAGAACTGCCCATATTCGGCTCCGGCATCGATGAGGACAAGGTCGCCATCCTCCATTTGTCGGCGATTCTCCGTGTAGTGGAGGATGCAGGCGTTCGGGCCGGAACCAACGATGGATGGATAGCCGTCCCGGGGCGAGCCGAGCTGTCGGAACACGTACTCGATCGCCGCCTGGGTCTGGTATTCGTACACCCCGGCCGAGCTAAAGCGCATCGCCTCCTTGTGGGCTTCGGCCGAGATGTGGCACGCCTGGGCGAGCCACTCGGCCTCCGGGGCCGACTTGATGAGGCGCATCTCGTGGAGCAGGGGGGCCGGGTTCTCGATTACCGAGGGCACCGTCCACCCGTTGCGGACCCGCTGGTCACCGGCGTTCTCCAGCAGTCCGACGATCGTGTCGTCGAAACGGGGATTGCCGAGGGCGTAGAAGACCCGGGTGCGAC
>SHLN01000009.1 GCA_004283105.1 Acidimicrobiia bacterium | reverse complement strand
CCGGCGGTCGGTTTCAGCGTGATCCCGAGGGCCCGGGCGGCCGCCTCCCAGGCCGCATTCGCCAGTTTGCGGCGCGACGAGACCGCTGCGAAGACGGCTCCAAAGATGCCGACAAAAAACAGAAATGGGAAGGCAGCCATGGAGTAAGGCTAGACCCTCGTCCCTCGTCTCTCGTCTCTCGTCTCTCGTCTCTCGTCAGAGGAACCTGGAACCAGGAACCTGGAACCTGGAACCAGGAACCAGGAACGAGGAACCAGGAACCAGGAACGGGGTGGGCCATAGGACCCTCCGGTAAGGACCTTTGGCCCATGTGAATGCATTCACAAGTATTCATACTGCTGAATGTCCAATGTGTAACGGAGGAGAAACAGCCGCAAGGTAATCGGGTACGCCCCGAGGCGCAGCTTCAGCTGCACGCTAGGGCATCAGGGCCACCCCGTTGATATCCCCGTATATCGACATTTCTTCAATTTGAAACCAAACAGGGAGAAGGCCCATGTCCGAGAGGACCACAATCAAGAGACTGCTGGCGGTATTCGTCGCGTTCAGCCTGGTAGCGCTGGCGGGGTGCGGCGGAGACGACGCTGGCGACGACACCACGACGACGACGGCGGCCCCGGCCACAACAACAACGACCGAGGCAACGACAACGACGACGGCGCCGCCCGCGACCACCACCACGACAGTGATGATGATCGATGAGGCGACGGTGCTCGCCGAGTACGTGGTTGCCGAGAACGCCGAGTGGGGACCGGTAATTGGAGCGGAAGCGCTGTTCGAGAACTTGTCGGACGGCGATGACTCGAACGACCCCTTCATCGTGAGTGTGCGAGCCCCGGATGCCTATGCACTTGGTCATATCGAAGGGGCCATCAACATCCCCTGGAAGACCATCGCCGACCCGGCCAATTTGGCCCTGCTGCCCACGGACCAGCCGATCGTCGTCTACTGCTACACCGGGCACACCGGTCAGGTGGCAGCCACGATCCTCAACGTTCTCGGCTACGACGTCCAGAATCTCAAGTTCGGGATGATGGGCTGGACCGCCGACGACGAGGTCCTGGCTACCGGCCGGTATTCGGCCGCCCCCGGCTACCCGACGGTAACGGACGCCACCTTGGCTACGGAGACGTACGAGCTGCCGGCAATGGCGACCGGAGAAACCGAAGCCTCCGAAATCGCACTGGCATCCGCCCAGGCCATGCTGGCCGATTGGGGCCCGGTCGCCTCGGCCGAGAGCCTCTTCGAGAACCTGTCCGACGGTGACGACTCGAACGATCCGTTGGTCGTCAGCGTCCGGGCTCCGGATGCGTACGCCCTCGGCCACATCGAGGGAGCCATCAACATCCCGTGGAAGGTGATCACCGACCCGGCCAACCTGGCAAGTCTGCCGACCGACCAGCCGATCGTCGTCTACTGCTACACCGGCCATACCGGTCAGGTGGCAGCCACGGCGCTGAAGATGCTCGGCTACGACGTCACGAACATGAAGTTCGGGATGATGGGGTGGACCGACGACGATGCCGTCCTCGCCACCGGCCGCTACACGGCCGCCCCCGACTACCCGACCGTGACCGGATAACTCGTAAACCAAGGGGTGCCGGGCACGTCCCGGCACCCCTGTCAACGCAGGAGGTGAGATGAGAAGGGCAACCATTGGAATTTTCGGACTGATGGTCTTTGGCCTTCTGGCCACCGCCTGCTCGAGCGATACCGCCGAGACCACCGCCGCAATCGAAACGACGGTGTTGAACACCACGACGACTACCACCGCAGCAACGACGACGACCATCGAAGCCGTCGCCGCCGATGCCAGCTGCGTCGAATGCCATACCGATCAAGTCACTCTGCAGGCACTGGCCGTCGAGCCCGTTGCAGAAGAGATCCTCAGCGAAGGTGAGGGTTGAGGTGGCTCTGTGCCTCAGTTGGAGGCATGGGAGCAGGTATTTGTAAGCGACGACGAGTTTTTTGAAACAACCCACGGCGATTTGGGATGTGTCGCCTGCCATGGAGGCGACGGCGATTCCAGTGGCATGGAAGAAGCTCACACCGGGATGGTGCGGGATCCGGACTCGATAGAGACCTGTTCCAGCTGTCATAACGACACCACCACCACCGACGCAATGAGTCTCCACTCCAGCCTGCAGGGGTACCTGACGGTGATGAACACCCGGGCCGGTACCGAGGAATTGTCGCCCGGGCTGGAGCTCGCCTTCGAGAACCACTGTGAGGAATGCCACACGTCGTGTGGCCAGTGCCACGTCAGTCGCCCGACCAGTGCGGGCGGTGGGCTGCTGGCCGGCCATTCGTTCAAGAATCCGCCGCCCATGAACCTGACCTGCACCGGGTGCCACGGCAGCCGGGTCAACGATGAATACAAGGGGAAGAACGAGGCGCCGGAGGGTGGGATGATCCCCGCCGATGTCCACTTCAACCCGGGCGGCATGGCCTGCTTCGAGTGCCATGGTGACGCAGAAATGCACGGTGATGTGCCCGCCCAGAGCCACCGCTACGACGATGCGGCCGTCGAATGCACCGACTGCCATCTGAACGTGGAGGACTCCGACGAGAATCCACAGCACGCCATGCACGCGGAGGATCTGGCCTGCCAGGTCTGCCATTCGGTGGACTACAAGAACTGCTACAGCTGCCACGTGCAGACGAGCGAGGAAGGCACGCCCTACTTCAAGATAGAGCCGTCGGAGATGGCGTTCTACATCGGCAAGAACGCCGTGCAGAGCGAGCAGCGCCCGTGGGACTATGTCTTGTTACGGCATGTTCCCATCGACCGGGACAGCTTCTCCTTCTATGGGGAGGACCTGCTGCCCGAGTTCGACTCGCTGCCAACGTTTGCCTACGCGACCCCGCACAACATACAGACGAACACGCCGCAGAACGCGTCGTGCGATGCCTGCCACGGGAACGAGGAGCTGTTCCTGACGCCGGATAAAGTCCCGGCGGACGAGTTGGTGGCCAACGAGGACGTGATCGTCGACGTTGCACCCGGCCCCTAACGGGGGGCCGGCGGCCGGCTGAGTGCGGAAGGCTTCGAGCTGAAGGCTCTAGCCGACCGTCCAGGTGCCGTTGCTGCCGAGTACGCTCGCCAGATCGCCCTCGCCCTTGGCTTCGATGGCGGAGCTGATCTGGGCGTCCAGGGCATCCTCGTAGACGGCACGAGGGGCGTCGCGGAAGATGCCGATCGGGGTGGGGCCGTGCGGACCGTGGGCGAGTCGGCTGAGGGCAAACGCCGTCGACGGATCCGGAAGGGTGGCGTCGTGGGTATGGACGATGTCGTCACCGTACTGCTCGACGTCGACGATGAAGGCACGGCCTTCCTCGATCGCGACACCTTTTGTGCCACCGTCAAAGAGGATCTTCTCGCCGTGTACGAGGCGGATCTGGTTGGCGTCCCGGGAATCCTTGGCGGTGAGCTCGGCGAATGCTTTGTCGTTGAAGACATTGCAGTTCTGATAGATCTCGATGAGGGCCGAACCCTGATGTTCATGGGCGGCCGTGAGCATCTCGATGGTGTGAGCCCGGTCCATGTCGAGGGTGCGAGCGACAAACGATGCCTCGGCGCCGAGGGCGAGACTCACCGGGTTGAAGGGATGGTCGATCGATCCCATCGGGCTCGACTTGGTGCGCTTGCCGGGTTCGCTGGTGGGGGAGTACTGGCCCTTGGTCAGCCCATAGATCTGGTTGTTGAACAGCAGAATCTTGACGTTCATGTTGCGGCGCAGGGCATGGATGAGGTGGTTGCCGCCGATGGAGAGGGCGTCGCCGTCGCCGCTCACGACCCACACCGACAGCTCGGGGCGGGCCGCCGAGATTCCGGAGGCGATGGCCGGGGCGCGACCGTGGATGCTGTGCATGCCGTAGACGTTCATGTAGTACGGGAACCGGGCGGCACATCCGATACCGGACACGAACACGACGTCTTCCTTGGGAATCCCGGCATCGGCCATGAACGTCTGCACCGAGGCGAGGATGGTGTAATCGCCACACCCCGGACACCAGCGCACCTCCTGGTCCGATTGGAAATCCTGGCGGGTATAGGTGGTCGCCACGTTATGCCTCCAGCATCTCGATGATCTTCGCCTTGATCTCGGCTGCCATGAACGGCTGTCCCTGGACTTTGGAAAGCGACTCGGTCGGCGTCAGATACTCGGCCCGCAGCAGACGGGACAATTGGCCGCGATTCAACTCGGGGACGAGCACTTTCGGATAGCGCGCGAGCACCTCGTCGAGGTTCTTCGGAAACGGGTTGAGATGGCGGAGGTGAATGTGGGCGACCTTGTGGCCTTCGAGGCGGGTGTTCCTGACGCCGGCGAGGACGGCCGAATAGGTCGATCCCCATGCGACGACGAGGATCTCGGCGTCGGCATCCTCCTCGATAACGATGTCGGGAATGTCGTTGGCGACCGCTTTGGTCTTGTTTTCCCGGGTGATGGTCATCGCCTCGTGGTTGGCGGGAACGTAGCTCACGTTGCCGGTCAACTGGTCTTTCTCCAGGCCGCCGACCCGATGCTCGAGCCCCGGTGTGCCGGGCACCGCCCACGGTCGCGAGAGCGTCTCGGGGTCGCGCAGGTAGGGCATGTACCCGTCGTCGTGATTGATCTCCGTTGCGAACGTGGTCGGGAACGAGGGGAGCTGGGCGACGTCGGGGAGGCGCCACGGCTCGGAGCTCGTTCCGATGTAGCCGTCGGACAACAGAATGACCGGCGTCATGTACTTGATGGCGATGCGGCAGGCTTCGATGGCGGCGTCGAAGGCGTCGCTCGGGCTCGAGGCCGAAACGACCGGGAGGGGCGCTTCACCGTGGCGCCCGTGGATGGCCATCATGAGGTCGGACTGCTCCGTCTTGGTGGGAAGTCCGGTTGAGGGCCCGCCCCGCTGGACGTCGACGATGATGAGCGGAAGCTCGGCCATGAGCGCCAGGCTGATCGTTTCACTCTTGAGGGCGACTCCGGGCCCGCTCGTGCCGGTGACGCCGAGGTGACCGACGAACGAAGCTCCGAGGGCAACGCCGACGGCGGCGATCTCGTCTTCAGCCTGGAACGTCTTGACCCCGAAGTTCTTGTGGCGGGACAGTTCGTGGAGAACGTCGCTGGCGGGCGTGATCGGGTACGAGGCGTAGAAGAGCGGAAGCCCCGCCGCTTGCGCCCCGGCGATGAGACCCCAGGCAATGGTCTGATTGCCGACCACATTCGTGTACGTGCCGGCCGGCAACTCGGCGGGAGGAACCTCAAACGTGGTGACGGCGAACGCCTCGGTCGTGATCCCGTAGTTGTATCCGGCCTTGAAGGCGGAGGTGTTGGCCGCCACGACTTCGGGCTTGGAGGCAAACTTCTCGGCTACCCAGTCGAGGGTCGTTTCCTGGGGACGGTCGAACATCCAGGCGAGAGCGCCGAGGGCGAAGAAATTCTTGGAGCGCAGGACGGCGCGGCCCGTCACGCCGCTGTCCTTCACGGCCTCTTTCGTCAGCTCGTCCATCGGAGCGGTGAGGAGGTTGTACCCGTCCAGGCTGCCGTCTTCGAGCGGATTGACCTCATACCCGGCCTTGGCAAGGTTCCGCTCCTCAAAGCTGTCGGTGTTGGCAATGATCACACCGCCCGGCTTCAGGTCGTCGATGTTCTTCTTGAGGGCGGCCGGATTCATCGCCACCAGCACGTCCGGCGAGTCGCCGGGGGTGAGGATGTCCCCGCCGGCAATATGGATCTGGAAGGCGGAAACCCCGGCGAGCGTGCCGGCCGGGGCGCGGATCTCGGCCGGGAAATTGGGGAGGGTGGCGAGGTCGTTTCCGAATGCGGCGGACGCATCGGTAAACCGCGCGCCTGCCAACTGCATGCCATCGCCAGAGTCGCCGGCAAAGCGGATGACGACGCGTTGACGTAGTTCGCGTTCAGCGGCGGGGGGTGCGGAATCTTGTGTGGTGGCCACGATCGTGCCGAAGGTTAGAGCACTGGAAGGGGTACCCGGTCGCTTTTATTCGCGGCCCGGCGGCGGGCGGAATCGCACCACCCCGGCCCGCTCCAGGGCGATGCCAATCTCGAGCAGGCGGTGCTCGGACCAGTCCGGTCCGATGAGCTGCAGGGAGGGCGGGGGATCGCCATGCTCATGGATCGGAACGACGAGGGCGGGGTGCCCGGCGTGATTGACGAGGGCCGAGAACGTCGCGAACGCTCTCCGGTATCCCATCTCCGTCCCGTCCACCACCACCGTGTCGGAACCGATCTCCTTACGGTTGCCGGCGACGGCCGGCGTCACCAGCACGTCGCATTCGCGGAACAGGTCAAACGTGTGCTCGCGCAGATCCAGGCGCCACTGCTTGGCTGCGACGCTGGCGGCGACCGTCACCGCCATCGCCGGTCCGAGCCGATCGGCCACCTCCGGGCTGTACTCGTCGGCCCGGGACGGGAACCACTTGCCGTGCACGACGGCCACTTCGCTGTAGGCGGCCTCGTTGATCATGCCGGGCGGTTGCACGAACTCATTCTCGAGGTGGCGGATCTCGGCCCCGAGACCGGCCAGTCGTCCGAGGGCGGCGTCGAAGGCAGCCCGCAGCGCCGGATCAACCTGCTGATCGACCCAAGGATGGGGGACGCCGACGACGAGCCCATCGATACCGGCGTCGGGGGAGGGCGCCTTGACCGGTTCGATGAGCGAGTACGGATCGGACGGGTCGTGGCCTGCCATGGCGGCGTAGACGAGCGACGCGTCTCCGACCGTGCGGGCGAGCGGCCCGACGGTATCGAGGCTCGGGGCGAGCGGGAACACGCCGGTGAGCGGCACCCGGCCGTGGGTGACCTTCAGCCCCACGGTGCCGCACACCGCGGCGGGAACGCGCACGGAGCCTCCCGTGTCGGTGCCGATCGCGACGGCACTCAGACCGGCGGCGACGGCCGCGGCGGATCCGCCCGATGACCCGCCAGGGGAGGTGGAGGGATCCCACGGATTGCGCACCGGGCCGAACCAGTGATTCTCCGACGAGAACCCGAAGGCGAACTCGTGGAGCCCGGTCCGGCCGATCACGATGGCGCCGGCGGCTTCGAGTCGTTCGACCACCGTCGCGGAGTGATTTCCTACGTGGCGGTAGAACGAGGAGCCAGCAGTGGTTGGCAGGCCCTTCTGATCGATGATGTCTTTGAGTGCGACGGTCACCCCGGCCAGGGGGCCGACGTCGTCGCCGGCGAAGAGTCGCCGGTCGATGAGCTCAGCCCGGAGCAGGGCCTCCTGGCGATCGATGAGCGTGTAGGCGTTGAGCTCATCCCGGGCCGCCTCGCTGCGGTCGAGATAGGCGGTGACGAGCTCCCGCACGGTAACCGCTCGAATGCGGACGAGTTCGATCTGCTCGGCAGCGGAGAGGAAGGGGTCGAACATGAGGCGAGGCTACCGCCTCGCCGCTGCGCGCTGCGCGCTGCCCGCTTCCCGCTTCTTGCTCACAGCTCATAGCTCATGGCTCACAGCTCGAGGTCGTAACCTCCGGGCATGAGCTCTGATATCCCGACCGATCCCTACGACTCCGTGCTCGGGTTGCGCGTGGTCCGCAAGTACTTGGATCAGCCGGTCACGTCCGATGATCAGCAGGCCATTCTCGAAGCGGGGCGGTGGACGGGGAGTGCTAAGAATCGGCAGGACTGGCTGTTTCTCGTTGTCGATCATCCCGACCAGCAGGTTCGACTGGCCGGGTGCGGCCAGTTCTCCCAACCGTTACGCGATGCCCGGTTCATTGTGGTGCCGGTGCGCACGCCGGGCGGCTACGAGTTCGACATCGGCCGGGTTTCCCAGAACATGATGCTGGCGGGGGCCGCCCGGGGGGTAGGTAGCTGCCCGGTGACGCTGCACGACGAGGCATGCTCGGCGGCAGTTCTCGGTCTGCCGCCCGATCATCAGGCCCGCTATGCCCTGTGCTTCGGGTACCCCGATACGGATGCGGAAGCCGAGTTGCGGGCATCCCGGTCGATGGGCGGGCGCAAACCGCTCGACGACCTGATCGTCCGGAACCGGTTCTAGGAGACCTGCCCGATCCGGCCGGGGGGCCAGTAGCGGAAGCCGACTCGCCAGAGGTCGCCGACCGGCAGGGGACCGAGCTCGCGACTGTCCTCGGTCGAGACCGTGCGGTTGTCGGACAGAACGACGAGGTGACGGTCGTCGAGGTTCCACTCGTGGGTTCCCAGCATCGCGCCGTTTGCCCACGGTTCGGCCAGGAGGTGGCCGTTGGCGGCGATCTGGCCGTTGTCGATCTGGACCATTTCGCCCGGCAGGCCGATTACCCGCTTGATCATGAGGAACCCGGGGGAGTGCGGGTGAGGGAACACCACTACATCTCCCCGCAGCGGGCTGGACACGAGCCGGGTGGCGATCACGTAGTCGCCGTCGGCCAGAGCCGGCGCCATCGAATCCTCGGTGACCTCGAAGCGACGCAAGCGCCCCCGCCACATCCCGAAGCCGACCAGTACAACTCCGACGGCGGCAGCGCCCATCGCTCGTGATTTCCGCATACCGGTTGCCTCCTCCCGCGAGTGTATCGTGAGGTCTCCCCACGACAGCCCAGGAGGAAAACCAATGGGACTTTTCAAGCCGAGCCGCCTCGCCCACGCCCACTGCCACGTTCCGTGCGGCATCTATGACCCGACCTTTGCGATCAACGCGGCCGAAACAGTGGCCAAGATGGTCGAGCAGTTGCTGGCCATGGAAGTGCCGTCGCCGGACGCCTCGAGCGCCGAGAAGATCAAATTCCATCACGATCTCGAGCGCCGCGTCGTCAACAAGGAAGAGCATGCCAAGACGTGCAAGTACGAGCTCCTCGACGTGCTGTGGACGCAGTACTTCAAGCCCGAGCACCTCGAGCGCTGGCCCGATCTACACGAGAAGTTCCACCGCGCCGGCCATCTGTGCACGCAGAACATGCAGAACATCGATGCCGCGCTCGCGCAGGAGCTGTTGGATCTCACCAAGGAGATCGGCGAGATCTTCGCCGCCAGCAAGAGCTAACCGTTGGGCCTGATCGAGGTACCGGAGGCCCCGGCCATCCCGGGCCTGGTGCTGCGCGGCTTCGAAGGACCGTCCGACTACCCCGGCATGGTTGGGGTCATCGAGGCTTCCAAGGTGGTCGACCGGATCGAACGGACCGATTCGGTAGCCGACCTCGAGCGCAACTACGCCAACCTCACGAATTGTGATCCGTACACCGACATGGTGTTTGCCGAGATTGACGGCGACGTGATTGCCTACGGCCGGGTGACGTGGTGGACCGAGGTCGAGGGTCGGCGCCGCTATCTGGCGTTCGGGTTCATCAAGCCCGAGTACCGCAGGCGGGGCCTCGGGACCGCCATGCTGCGATGGAACGAGCGTCGGATACGGGAAATTGCGGCCGGTCATCCGCCGGACGTCCCGAAGCTGATCGAGGTGTTCGCCTCGGACACCGAGCCGGGGGCGCACGCCCTCTACGCGGCAGAGCGGTTCGAGCCGTACCAGTATGACGTGGACATGGTCCGTCCCGACCTCGACGACATCCCGGTCGCTCCACTGCCGGCCGGCCTCGAAGTCCGCACCCCGGCGCTCGATCAAATGCGCCTTGTGTTCGAAGCCGATCGAGAAGCGTTCCGGGACCATCCCGGTTCCTCAGAGGACATCGAAACCTTCGAGCACTGGCTGGCGAGGCCCCACCACGACCCGACCCTGTGGCGGGTGGCCTGGGATGGCGACGAGGTGGCCGGGCAGGTTCGCAGCTATATCGATCCTGCCGAGAACGCCGAGTATCGCCGCAAACGCGGGTACACCGAGTTCATCTCGGTGCGGCGGCCGTGGCGCCGGAAGGGTGTGGCCCGGGCGCTTCTCTGTCAGAGCCTCGAGGCATTGCGGGAACGCGGCATGGAGGAGGCGGCCCTCGGCGTGATGACGGACAACCCCAATCGGGCTCTCGACCTGTACGAGGGTGTCGGGTTCGGGGTCGTCAAGCAGTACACCTCATACGAGAAACCGGTCGGTCCCTAGGCTTCGGCGATGTTCCTGAGAGCCCGGGTGTGGGCCGTACTCGGTGCCCTCGCCGTCCTGGCCGCCGCCTGTGGCGGTGGCGGCGGGGAGACGCTCACCATCTACACGTCGGTGACGCAGGCGACTGTCGATGCTGTCGTAACCGACTTCGAGGAAGCCAATCCAGGAGCGTCGATCGAGGTGTTCCGGGCTCCAACGGGCGAGGTGACAGCCCGGATCGCGGCGGAGCGTCGAAACGGAGACCCGGGTGCCGACGTGATCTGGCTCACCGACCCGCTCTCGATGTATCAATACCAGTCCGACGGACTGCTGGCTGCGTGGGAACCGGCGGCGGCCGCGGCCCTGCCGCCGGCGGCGAGTGGCCCCGCGTTCTGGGGAACACGCGTCCTCTATCTCGTTGTCGTCGCCGCCCCGGGCAACCCGGAGTCCATTACCGAGTGGCAGGACCTCGTAGATCCATCGCTAGCCGTTGCCTTTCCCGATCCCCGGTTTGCCGGCTCGGCCTTCGCTGCCCTCGGTTACTTCGGGCTCGAGTTCTTTGGAGATTTGAACGCCGCCGGAGCCGTCCAGGTCCCGAGCCCCGGCGATGTTGTGACCGGGGTAGCCGAGGGCCGCTTTGCCGCCGGAATCACCCTCGAGTTCTCCGCCCGGACGGCGGCCGAGAAAGGCTCTCCGGTTGAGGTGGTGTGGCCCCGTCCGGCGGCCGTTGCCATTTCCAGTCCGATCGCCATCGTCGACGGAGCCGGATCGGAGGTTCGAGCCCGGGACTTCATCGAGCACGTGCTGTCCGAATCGGGGCAAACAGCCATCGGCGCCACGGGTTGGTCGCCCATCCTGGCGGGGATCCCCGGTCCTGTCATCCCCGCCGGAGTGGACATCGTCTATCCCGAGTGGGATGTGATCATCGAGCAGCAGGAGGACCTCATTGATGGGTATGCGTCCCTCTTCGGCGGCTAGTCAAGCGAGCCCACTGAGATTCGGGGCCCCGCTGGCCGCCGCGGCAGTGCTCGGCGTGCTGGCCGGCTACCCGCTCTGGCGACTCGCGGCCGAGGCGCTGAGCGGGGGAGGCATGGGTGACGCGCTGTCTGCAACCGGTGTCCGCACGGCGGCCTTCAACAGCCTGTGGACCTCGGCGGCCGCCGCCACTCTTGCAGCCGCCGCCGGTACCGCCGTCGCCCTGCTCACCGAGCGGTACCGGATCCGGGGCGCAGCCGCCCTGCGGGTGGCCATGGTGGGAACCCTGATTGTCCCGCCGTTCGTGTCGGCGGTGAGTTGGCAGGCGACGTACGCCCCGTTCGGTCTGCTCGACGACCTGACCGGTCTGTCGGGAGGATGGATCGACGGTCGCGTCGGGGTAGTAGTCGTCATCGCGGTGAACGTTGCCCCGCTGGCGTTTTTGGTGGTGGCCGCGGCACTGCGCGGTTCGCGTTTGGGGGATGTCGAGCGGGCTGCCCGCGCCGCGGGAGCAGCCGATGCCGCCACGCTTCGTTCGATCACGCTTCCGCTCATCCGGCCGGCGCTCGCCGCCGCCTGGCTCGTCGGGTTTGCCGCCGCGCTTGCCAACTTCGGCGTCACAACCGTCCTCGGCACGTCGGCAGGCTTCGACACCCTCACCACCCGGGTGTATCGCGCCATCGCCTTCTCGGCTCGGGAGGCTGCGTTTCAGGAGGCCGTCGCCATGGCCCTCATCCTCGTACTCCTAGCGCTCGTCGTCATCGCGCTGACCGACAGCCGGTTTGTGTCCGGGCGCATGACCGGGCTGGCCGATCCAACGACTGGCCGGATCGGCTCGATGGCGCCCGCCCCGCCCGGAGCGGCTGCGCTTGCGTGGGGATACCTGACGCTGTCCCTCATGCTCCCGCTCGGCGGCCTCGTGCTGCGGGCGCTCACCCGGGCCGTCGGGGTGAGCGCGTCTCCCGGCAATTGGACGTTGGCGAATTTCCGGGCTGTATGGGACGCCCGGACCTGGGAGGCCCTCGGCCGAAGCGCTGCCCTGGCGGCGTCGGCAGCACTGCTGGCGCTGGCCGTGGCCGGCCTACTCGTGTTCGTCTCGCGCACCGGCAACCGTCGCTGGGGCTCGGCCGCCGCCGTCATGTTCGCCGTGCCCGGCACCTCCATTGCACTGGCCGTTTCGCTCGGATACGGCCGCTGGATCGCCAACACCGCCGCCATCATCCTGGTGGCCTACGTCGCCAAGCTGTTGGTCCTGGCGCACCGCCCGCTCGCCGGATCGGCCGTGAGCATTCATCCAGATCTGCTTCGGGCCGGCCGGGCGGCCGGGGCCGGCCCCGGTGGGCTGCTCCGCTGGATCGTCGCTCCCATGCTGCGTTCGGCGATCGTGGCCGGAGCGGTTCTCGTCTTCGTGTTTGCCGTGCACGAACTGACGATGTCGTCGCTGCTGCGGGGGCCGGGCAACGAGACGCTGGCGGTCGTCGTGTTGGATTATCAGCAGATCGGCGATCCGACGGTGACGGCCGCCCTCGCCGTCGTTCTGGCGATCGTCATCGCCGTGGTTGCCGCTCCACTGCTGTGGCTGCGCCGTGTCTGGGGGGCGCCCCAATGACCGCTCCGGCTGTGGTGTGCATCGGGCTGGGAGCTCGGTTCGCCGACACCGAGGCGTTGGCTTCCATCGACCTGACGGTGGCACCCGGCGAGCTGCTGGCTGTTCTTGGCCCATCGGGCTCGGGCAAGACGACCCTTCTTCATGCCATTGCCGGGTTCGTGCCGGTTGATGGCGGGTCCATCGAGGTGGGTGGGCGGGTGGTCGCCGAACCAGGCCGTTCCGTGGCGCCCGAAGAACGCCGCGTCGGCGTCGTCTTTCAGCACCATGCCCTGTGGCCCCACCTCAGCGCGGCCGAAACGGTCGCATTCCCGCTTCGGTTCCGGGATATCCCGGCTGCCGAACGACCCATCGAGGCGCGCCGCCTGCTCGAACGGCTCGGCATCGGTCATCTGGCCGATCGCCGGCCCGATCAGCTCTCGGGTGGAGAGCAGCAGCGGGTCAGCCTGGCCCGGGCGCTCGCCCGGCGACCGGACGTGTTCTTGTTCGATGAACCAACGGCCCATCTCGATGCCCCGTTGCGTCGCGCTCTGCTCGAGGAGATCGAGGAGCAGCGCAGACGGGACGCAACCGCCGCCATCTACGCCACCCACGACGCGACCGAAGCCCTCGCCATCGCCGACCGGGTGCTCGTGCTCCGCAAGGGCCGGGTGGTGCAGGTGGGGCCTCCCATCGAAATCTATGAGCAGCCCGTCGACCGCTGGGCGGCCGAGATGACCGGGCCGGCCTCGGTGCTCGATGCCGGAGTGGTTGCCGTCGCGGCGGGTCGGGCACGGCTCACACTGGGAGGCGTGGAGAGAGAGATCGACTGCTCGGGGATCGAAGGTGGTGTGCCGTTGATTCGGCCCGAGTGGGTCCGACTGGGCGGTCCCTTCGAGGCCGTTGTGGATGGCGTGTGGTATCGCGGTGCCCGCACCGAGTATCGACTGGACACGGGGGCCGGGCGATTGGTTGTCTCCGAATCCGGGCGGCCGGCCACCGACGTAGGGGATCGGGTCGGCTGGGATGTCGAGCGGGCGCATCTGCTCCCCGCCGCCGGCTCCCATCCGGACCTCTAGTCGTCCTGGACGCTCTTCATCGTTCCCATCCACCCGGCCAGGCCGAGGAATACGGCGCCGGCGGCCAAGCCCCCCGCCACGACCTGGAGGACGGCGCCGGGGAACCCGGTTGCGATGTCGGCGACGGCATATGCGACGAGCCAGGCGGCCCCACCGGCGATCACGGCCGGAACGAGCGCCCGCCCGACCGTCTGGGCGAGCCCGGCCAGCACGTGTGCTCCGGTGCGATCGATCCAGATGGCGCCCAGCACCACGGTGTATCCGGCGATGGAGACCGTTGAGGCGAGGGCGATGCCCCGGATGTCCAGCAGTTCCTTGAAGATGATGTAGACGGGCACAGCCAGGATGGTGGTGGCGGTCCCGACCAGCACCGGTGTCCACATCTGCCGGCGGGCATAGAAGCCGCGAGCCAGCAACTGCTGCACACCCCAGAACGGGATTCCGAGCGCGTAGAAGACGAGCGCGCTCGCCGAGGCCACAGTGTCGGCCGGACCGAACTGGCCGCGCTCGAACAGCGCCCGGATGGTCGGGATGGAGAGGGCAACGAGTGTCGCGGTTGCTACGAGGCTGGCGACGACTACATACCGCACGGCCCGGGCGAGCGCAACGGTCATCTCGCGCAGCTTGCCTTCCTCAACGAGACGCGACAGATACGGGTAGGCGGCCACGCCGGCCGCCTGGGCCACCACACCAATCGGAACGAGCATCGTCTGGCGGGCGAACCCGAGCTGGGAGGTCGGACCCTCCCCGAGTTGTGTTCCGAAGACCCGGGCAAACGACTCATCGAGGACGACAAGCGACTGACCGAGCATGAGCGGGAGGGCGAGCAAGAGATACTCGCGCACGACCGGATTGGCCAGCGGGACTCCGGAGGGGAGCCGCAGCCCCTCCCGGAAGGCGCCGTAGGCCTGAATCAGGAAGTTGCCGATGATGGCCCCCGCCAGCACCCCCCAGGCGAAGCCCTCGGCCGATGGGTCGTTCCGATCGGTCATCAGGAGCCCGCCCAGAATGATCATGAGGTTGTAGACGATCGGGGCGAGGGTGGGGATGAGGAACCGCTCGCGTGCGTACTGCACCGCCATGAGGAGAGTCCCGGTCACGAAGAAAAACTGAGCCGGCAGGATGATGCGGGTGAGCCGGGTCGCCTCGGTGACGTCCTCGGGGGAGAGGCTGGTGACGGCTCCGATGACGGGTCCGGCGGCGAGCATGCCGATGCCGACGAGCACGGCCATCGCCAGGCCAACCGGGCGGGCCACCGCCACAAAGGCTTCCCAGGCGCCCGCATCATCGTCATTGGCGAAGTGACGGGACAGGATGGGGATGAACGTGATGGCCATGTACCCGCCGGCCAACAGGTAGTTGAGGAAGTCGGGAATGATGAACGCGACCCGATAGGCGTCACCTGCCGCGTTGGCGCCGATCAGATCGGCCAGGGCAACTTCCCTCAGCAGTCCGAGGATACGGGAGAGGAGCACTCCGGCCGACACGACGAGCGCGGCGCGCCCCATGCGATAGGAAACGGGACGGTTCACCTTGAAGACGCTACTCGCTGCTCGCTACTCGCTATTCGCTTTCGACCCCCGGTGCGGATCAGCCACGCTTCTCCGGCCGGCCTGGCTGGGTAGATCGGCGAGCCGCAGCCGGTAGGTGGTGGCACCCTCCCGGGTCGTCGCCTTCTCGTACCCCATCCGCACGAGGTACTCGTTGTATTGCCGGGTCCCGGGCGGGCTCTCGACGTGGGTGATCGTCGGATCGGCGAAGATGGCAGAACTGGCCGAGTACAGGAAACGCGCCACTTTCAAATCCCGATAGGCCGGGATGACATAGTCGAGTTGGACTTTGGCCGTGTCGGTTCCGTCGAGGTCGCAGATGAACAATCCGGTTGGAACCATGTCGCGCAGGATGAAGGCCCGGTACCGGTCTGGTTTGGGCTCATAGTGAAAATCGGGGAGGAACTCCTGGCGGATGTCGTCGATGTAGTGATCGATGAAGTATTCGAGATAGCGGGAGCCCTGTCGCACCTCGAGCACGGTAAACACCGGCTTTGACCCCAGCAACTGCCGCAGGTAGTAGGAGTGGATGCCGACGATGACCAGGTTCGTGATGACGATTGGATAGGCGCTGATGAGGGTGGCGTATGTGCAGAAGACGACGGCTCCCGCCAGTCCCACAATGCGGAGCCGAAGGATCGACTTCATCGAGAGCGACGCCACGACGAGCGCCGACCCGAGGTATCCGATCAGTTCGTAGACAGCCGCCGCACTCATTGGGGGTGAGAGTACTGGCCGTCAGCCTTCGAGGTCCGCTCTCGTGACCTCGAAGCGGAACGGATTGAGGGACTCGCCGTCGATGAGTTCGTCGCTCCAACCATCCCACAGGGCCGAAACGGATCCGGTTTCGGCGCCGCCGTCGAGGCCGGTGACGGTTACCCGGGTGTAGCCGAGGCCTCCCCGTTCGATCACGAATCGGAGCGGGTCCTCCCAGGACACGACGCTGAAGTCCGCTACCCCCTCCACGAGGCCGCCGGCCTCTGCATCCTCGAGCGGTTGGCCCGTGTGCAGGCGTACGCCGATTTCGGGAATGTGCATGCGCATCCAGCCGGTGTCACCGATCGACACAGGGTCGTACTGTGCGAGGAGTCCGCCCGACTCGAGCCTGAGATTCGTCCAGTCGCTCGTCGTGTCGACCTTGATGCGAAGCCGCGTCGTCGTGAGGTCGGGCCAATCGGTCTCGAGGAACTCGCCGACGAGGGTGGCGGTCATCGCGAGGTAGCCGTCCGGAGCGATGTCGCCGTAGTCGGCGTAGGCGTCTCCCGACGCTCGTGCCGTACCGACTGCCGCCGGTTCGATCTGAGTGCCCTCATGCCACTCGTTGAAGGACGTGATCGACACCATATGTGGTTCGATCCCGGCGCCCAGTGCCGCCTCCCACTGGCGCCGGTACGTGTCACCGCCGTCGCGATCGACGTAGGTGGATGGGTCATAACCCATCTGTTGAGCGGAGAAGCCCGGGATCACGCTCGGGATGTACAGGGCGTCCGATGGGAGCGTGCGCGCCCAGTCGAAGCTGGGTGACGACTCCGGCGTCGCATACTGGTAGAGCCCGTCGAAGTGGCCGTTGAGTACCCACCAGTGCTTCGGCTGGTCGGCGATCACGAGGCCGCCGTCCGGCAGACCGTGGATTTCGTCTATGGCCGGCTGCCAGTATTTCGCCCCGACGGGTTCGCTTTCCGGGTCGGGCGAGGCCGCATTCCACACGAAGAAGAGACCCTTGGGCCGGTCGTCGTCACTCCACCCCGTCCGGGCTGTGCTGCGGAAGAAGGCCGGGTGATCCCCGTACTTGGCGTAGAGGTATTCGACGTCCTCCACCACACTGTCGGCACTGCGGCCCGAGTACGGCTCGATGTGGAATGCCACCCGGATGCCGTAGCGTTCTGCCAGGTCGAGCAGGACCGGCACTGCCTCGTCCTCCCGAATGCCTTGCGCTCCCCGCCCCCACCAGGAACTGACGACCACTCCGACGCCTGCCTCGCGCAGCCAGGCAAAGTGCTGGGCGACGACGGTCGGGTCGATTGCGCTGTAGGCACCGAGCACGGGGTAGTAGTCGCTGGCAATGTCGCTCGGAGGTTCTGGCCCCTGCGGGTTGTCCCAGTGCCACCATTCGCCGTACGAATCGGGGTCCCCGTACCACGGGTAGTAGAAGGCTGCCACGCGGTAGGAAGGATCGGGGCCTTCGACCGGTGGGAGCGTGGTTGTGGTCGTCGTCGGCTGCGGTGTGGTGGTGGTCGTCGTGGTCGGCGCCGACGTGGTCGGCGCGCTGGTGGCAGCTCCGGAATCGTCGCCCGCGCAGGCCGATCCGACGAGTAGCAGCACCAGGGTCGTGAGCAGAAGAGCACGGTCCACACGCCGCGGCATGCCTTCGAGTCTACGCGGCACCGGGCATCGTGGCCGGGTGGCCGCTAGCTGACGAGGTCGCGGTCTCGCATGAGGTAGCCGAGAGCCACGATCGAAACCGCCGAGATTCCGAGGACTTTGAACAGGGCTCCCCAGACCCCGGGGAGCACACCTGCGAGCAGGTCCTCGAGGTCGGCGACCACCCGTGCCTCGAGGCCGAGCGCCGATCCCCAGTGGTCGCCCGCGATGATGCCGGCGTAGGCCGACGCCCCCATCCGCCAGATCGAGGTGGTCGCAACTGCGCTGGCCGCTCCTGTGACGATGCCTTCCCAAATGAGGAGGTAACCGAGCCCAATGACAACTGCCCGGTCGGTGAGGTATCCAACAACCTGCATGACGGCGACGAAGCCGAGCGTGCTGATGGCAGTCGCCACCATGATGGCGAACATCTCATCCCAGCTACCGACGGTGATCCCGAGTGCGATTGCGGCCAGGAACGCGCCGCTTCCCGCCACGAGGAACGAGGCCAGCCAGGTGGCCGACAGTTTGGCGGCCGCGATGACTTCCCGCCGGATCGGCCGCAGCGCCAGGTATGAGATTGTCTTGTGGGTCCGCTCGTCGCCCAGAGACCCCGACCCGAGGATGATGGCGATGATCGGAACCGTTACCCCGAGGATGAGAGGAAGGATGCCGCGGCGGAAGAACTCCTCGGTCTCACGGTCGGCTTCGTTGAGGCCGACGAGGAGAAGGATGACGGCAGGCACGGCTGCGAGCACCAGCAATCCGATGGAGCGACGCCGCCCGATGAGTTGCAGGAGGGTCACGCGGATGATCGCCAGGAAACGCGTCATCGGCCGTGCACCAGGTAGCGGAACACACTCTCCAGGCTGAGGTCCTCCGGTTGAACGAGGGTGAGCCGAACGTCGAGGGATTGGGCCAGGGAGGGCAGCATGCGCCCAAGCTCGCCGAGGTCGTCGGTCTGGACGTGGATCGTCTCGTCGATCACCTCGACGCTTCGAATGACGTCCTGGCCCAGAAGCGCCGAGCCCAGTTTGCGGGGTACGTTGGCATCTATGCGCACCCGATAGGGGATGTCGGTAAAGGCGGCCCGGATGGCGGCCGCGTCGCCGGCCGCGGCCAGGCGGCCGTCCACCATGGCGATGACGCGGTTGGCCATCTTCTCGACCTCCTCGAGCACGTGTGAAGAAACCACGACCGTTCGGCCCTCGTCGGCCAGGCGGTGGAACAACTCGATGAGGCGGACCCGCTGGACCGGGTCGGCTCCGTTGAGCGGTTCGTCCAGGTACAGGACCTCCGGATCGTTGACGAGGGCGCCGGCCACCTTGATGCGCTGCCGCATGCCCTTGCTGTAGCCCTCGATGCGGCGACCGGCGGCATCGTCCATGCCGACGGCGGTGATGGCATGGGCAGCCGCAGACGATGGGTTCCTGACGCCGGCCAATTCGGCGCCGTACTCGACGAAGCGGCGACCGGTCAGGAAGCCGTAGACGGCATCGTCCTCCGGCACGAGCCCGACCTTTTGGAACACGGCGGTGTCGTTGCGGGGATTGGTGCCGAGCACGCTGAGCGAACCGCGCGACGGCCGGATGAGGCCGGCCATCATCCGCAAGAGCGTCGTCTTTCCCGCCCCATTCGGTCCGAGCAACCCGGTGATTCCCGCTCCGAACGAGCAAGAGACATTTGAGACGGCGACTTTCTGGCCGAACCACTTCGAGATCTCTTCGATTTCGATGGTCGGGTTGGAAACGAAGGCGGGAGAGGTAGCCATCACATGAGTTTCCGGTAGCGCCGGTACAGGAGAACGCTTGCGGCGGCGGCGATGGCGACGACGGCGATGATCGAGACCCAGGGCGAGATGCCCTGTTCGGTGAGGGCGGTGCCCTCTGCGATGTTCTCCTGGCCGAAGATCTCAGCGATGAGGACGCTGGCGTGCGCCTGCAGGTCGATGATGGCGAACCAGCGGTTCACGGTCTCGGCCAGGCCAAAAGCCACTCCACCGGAGATGATCGTGAACCCGATGTAGATGCCGGCCGCGATGCCGCGGCGCCTGGCATAGGCACTGATGATGAAGGCAACCCCCGCCTGAGTGGCGAAGACCGCGAGGGAGCCGGTCGGGATCTTCCACAGGAGATCGAGGTTGCCCGTGAGGTGTCCGACGAGATCGCCGGACAGGACCGCACCGCCGAGGTAGAGCACGATCTGCGGAATGAGGGTGAAGGCGAGCACCACCATGAGCAGCGAGCCCACCCTGGCAACGAGGTAGTCGAGCAGGGTGAGGGGCCGGGATGCGTACACGGTGAGGACGTTGCTCACCCGGTCGGGAATGAGCAGTTCGGGGGTGGCCAGCGCAATGAACAGGAACGTCAGCTGATACGTGAACCCGAAGTAATCGGCGTGCCCGGGGATGAGGTCCTCGAGCAGCTCATCGGCTCCCAGGCCCTGCGTGAACACCTGGAACCCGACGATGGCGATGGCCGGAAGCACGGCCAGAATGATCAGGCCCCACGGAAGAACCTTGCGGCGAGCCTTGCGCCTGAGGCCGAGCACCTTTCGTACACCATCGCGAACGATTGCCCACCTGACCTTGGCCCGGCCGGTGCGCTCGCCCTCGTAGCGGCGGTAGTCGAGATCGAAGATCGCGCCTTCGGAGCTCATACCGTGTACTCCTCTTCGGCCAGGTACACGTCTTCGAGGGTCGTCTGCTTCGAGCCAAGGCTGCGCAGTCCGACTCCCGTCTCGGCGAGGACGTCGCGAATCTCAACGAACGGATCGCCGGTGTCGAACTCAACGTCGAGGGTCCGGTCGGCAGCCCGCACGCGCGCTCCCCGCGCTTCGAGTGCTGCGACCGCCGGGGCGGGGTCGTCGAGCAGGACGACCTGGACCGCATTGGAAGCCCGAATGGCGGCAAGGGGCTCGTTGCGGAGGAGCCGTCCTTCGTTGAGCATGACCACCCAGTCGCAGGTGCGTTCGATGTCGCCGAGCACGTGAGATGAGAACACAACGCTCATGCCAAAGTCGCCCAGCCGGTTGATGAGGTTGAGCATGTCCTCCCGGCCGTCCGGGTCGAGACCGGAGGCGGGCTCATCGAGCAGTACGAGCTCGGGGGAGTGAACGATGGCCTGGGCCAGCTTGGCCCGCTGCTTCATCCCGGTGCTGAACTCACCGAGATCGCGGAACCGCTCCTCGGCGAGGCCGACCAGGGTGAGAACCTCGGATGCCCGCTGACGTGACTCGGAGGCGGGCAGGCCCCCCAGCTCGGCCGTATACGAGACGAAGTCGGCGGCGCTCTGGTCGGGGGGGAAGCAGTCACCCTCTGGCATATATCCGACCCGGGATCGCACGGCCAGGGGATGTCGCTGTGCGCTTGTGCCGTACACCTCGGTGGCCCCACCGGTCGGATTGAGCATGCCGAGCAGGATCTTGATGAGGGTGCTCTTGCCGGCGCCGTTGGCGCCCACCAAGCCGATGCGTCCGGCGGGCACCTCGAGGTCGACGTCCTGAAGCGCGTGGACATCTCCGAAGGACATGTTGAGCCCTGCGGTCGCAATGATTGGGTCTGCCATCTAGGCCAGACGCTAGTCCGTGCGGTTTGGTTCCCTTCGACGGGAAGAGCGCGAAACGCCCCCCTCGCCCGATAGGGTTCTGAACCATGACCACCGAGCACATCGGGATGCTGCGCGAGCAACACCTCCACGCCGCCCTCAAGGAGTGGTATCGGGAAGATGGCGATCTGCTCGAGGTTCGGGTGGAGGGATTCGTCATCGACCTCGTACGGGACGAGGTCCTCATCGAGATCCAAACGAGGGGCTTCTCGTCAATGCGCCGCAAGCTCGACCGGCTGCTCGATGAGCACCCAATCCGGCTTGTTCACCCGATCGCAGCCGAGAAGTGGATCCGGAAGATCGACGAGTCGGGTCATGAGGTATCGCGGAAGAAGTCGCCCAAACGGGGCATGGTGGCCGATGTGTGCGCCGAGCTCGTTTCGTTTCCCGCCCTCCTCGACCACCCCAACCTGACCCTCGAAGTGCTGATGATCCAGGAGGAGGAAGTGCGCCAGCCGGATCCGGGTGCCTGGCGCCGCAGGGGCTGGCGCATTGCCGAACGACGGCTGGTCGGACTCCTCGAGCGGGCACGATTCGAGAGCCCCCGGGACCTGCTGACCCTCCTGCCGGACGGTCTGCCCGATCCGTTCACGACCGCCGATTTGGCCGAAGGTCTCGGCCGGACCCGTCATCTCGCTCAAGAAGTCGCCTACTGCTTGCGGGAATCGGGTGTGCTGGAAGTCGTGCGGCGGTCGAAGGCGGGGATCGAGTATGCCCGGCCCTGAGCTGACGATCCGGCCGGTCGCCGAGGAGGAGATCCGGACGTTCGCCGGCTGGCGCCACGAGCCGCCCTATGACGTGTACGACATACCGCCCCCGGTCGACGAGGCGGTCGAATACTTCCTGCGGCCGTCAACCGGGTGCCATGCCCTGCTTCGGGACGGCCGACTGGCCGGATTCGTCACCTTCGGCGCCGACGCCCGGGTTCCCGGGGGCGACTACTCCGAGCCGGGGCTCGACATCGGCCTCGGGATCAAGCCCGAGCTGACCGGTCGCGGGCTGGGTGCGGCCCATGTCGAGTCCGTGATCGCGTTCGCGCAGGA
>SHLN01000314.1 GCA_004283105.1 Acidimicrobiia bacterium | reverse complement strand
CGGGACCCGGGTGGAATGCGACCACATGAAGCCGAGCATGGTGGGGGAGACGGTCACGGCCCGCGCCACCCTGGTGGACGTTGACGCCCGCCGACTCCAGTTCACGATCACTGTGGCCGACGCCGACGGGGGAGCTGTGGCGGTTGCCCGGGTCTGGCGGGTGGTCGTCGAGCGGGACCGGTTCCTCGACCGGTAGATTCGGGGCTATGGCTGGCATTCATGGCGGACAGATCATTGCCCGGGCCCTCAAGGCCGAGGGCGTCGATGCGATCTTCACCCTCACCGGCGGCCACATCGTGCCCATCCTCGATGGATGCGTGCAGGAGGGCATACGGATCATTGACGTTCGTCATGAGCAAACCGCAGCTCACGCCGCCGAGGCCTACACCCGGCTGACGGGGCGCCTCGGCGTAGCTGCCGTTACCGCCGGGCCGGGTGTCACCGACACGATTACCGCCCTGGCCGCTGCCCAGTTCTCGGGGACGCCCATGCTGTTGCTGGGCGGACGCCACTTCATCCGCCAGGAGCAGCGCGGCGGCCTGCAAGAGATGGACCACCCACAGCTCGTTCGTCCCGTCACCCGGTGGGCGGCCACCGCCTGGGAGACCGGTCGTTTGGCCGACTACATCGCCACCGCCGCTCGGCATGCGTTTGCCGGCCGGGGTGGGCCGGTGTTTCTCGATGTTCCCCTCGACGTTCAGGCCGACATGGTGGCCGAGGACTCGGTCGAGTGGCCCGAGAGCTACCGGCACAGTGAGGCGCTCGGCGTGGACGACGCCGTCGTTGAGCGAATCGCCGAGTTACTCCTGCGGGCCCAGCGTCCGGTGGTGTTCGCCGGCGGAGGCTTGAGGCCCCAGGCGGCTGAGGCGTTGCTGCCGTTTGCAGAGGCGCTCGGCTCCATGGTCTATGTCAACGGAGCCGCCCGCGGCGCCCTTCCGTTTGGTCATGAGCTGCTTGGAAACCGGACCCGCAGCGAGGCGTTCCGGGAGGCCGACCTCGTGCTTGCCCTCGGCGTCGATTGGGACTTCCGCACCGGCTACGGCGCCAAGATCAACGAGGAGGCGACGGTGGTCCAGGTGGACGCCGAGCCGACGAAGATCGGCTGGAACCGGGCCGCTCACGTCGGTGTCGTCGCCGACCCGGGACGGTTCCTCGCTCAGCTTGGTCTCCACAAGGCGACCTATGGACGAAACAATCTGGCCGGCTGGACCAATCAACTCCGCATCAGCGAGGCGGAGAAACTGGCGGCCGCAGTAGCGCTATCCGAGGCAACCGATGGGCCGGTTCATCCCGAGCGCTTCGGCCGGGAGGTGGCCGACTTCTTCGGACCCGACGCCATTGTCGCCGTCGACGGCGGCGACATCGTCTCGACGACCGCCAAATGGCTTCAGGTATCGAATCCCGGCCACGTGCTCGACCCCGGCCCGTTTGGAACCCTCGGTACCGGTCCCGGGTATGCCCTGGCCGCCAAGGTGGTTCATCCCGACAAAGAAGTGGGCATCGTTTTCGGCGACGGCGGGTTCGGATTCAATGGCATGGAGTTCGACACGTTCTTGCGCCACCAACTTCCGATCATCGGTGTCGTCGGCAACGACGGGGTGTGGAACAACATCAAGACGTTCCATGCCGCGTTCTATCCAGACCGGCTGGTGGCCACCGATCTTGGAGTGCGCCCGTACCACGCCATGGTCTCGGGCCTCGGCGGCCACGGCAGCTTCGTCCGCAAGGCGAGCAAGCTCCGTCCGGCCCTGGACGAGGCCCGCGCCGCTGAGACGGCCGCACTCGTCAACGTCCATGTGTTGGAGACGTTCCGAGCGAGTAGCAACTACAGCCAATGACAGTCACGAAGTGACTGTCATTGGGTTGACGTTGACGTTGACGTCGACGTCAACGGGTAACGGGTAACGAAGAGGATCGCCGGCAACACCGACGATCCTCTTCTTGGGTCTTGGGTCCTAGCCCCTTCGACTGAAC
>SHLN01000147.1 GCA_004283105.1 Acidimicrobiia bacterium | reverse complement strand
CGCCCGGTGAGGCCGGCGGCGAGATCGCCCGGATTGCCGATGGTGGCCGAGGTGAACACAAAGGTGGGATCGGCGCCGTAGTGGGCGGCGAGGCGGCGGAGCCGGCGCAGGACGTGGCTGACATGGCTGCCGAAGATGCCGCGCAGCATGTGCATCTCGTCGACCACCACGAATCGGAGTCGGGACAGGAACGACGCCCACAGGCCGTGGTGGGGGAGGATGCCGATGTGGAGCATGTCGGGGTTCGTGAGCACGACGTTGGCGTGCTTGCGTACCCACGTGCGCTGATCCGAGTCTGTGTCCCCGTCGTAGGTGGCCTCGACCATTTCGGGCACGGCCAGCTTATGAATGGAGCGGAGCTGATCCTGGGCGAGCGCCTTGGTCGGGTAGAGGAGGAGGGCGGTCGACTCGTCGTCGGTCAGAAGGGACTCGACGATCGGGACCTGATAGCAGAGCGACTTTCCCGAGGCGGTGCCGGCCACGATCACCGTGTCGGTGGCCGCCCGGATCGACTCGACGGCGCGGGCCTGGTGCCGGTAGAGCCGTTCGACGCCCACCGTCGCCAATCGGTCGGCAAGGGCCGTTGGGAGGGGTGGCTCGAGTCCTGCAAACATGGCCGCGGTTGCCTCGACCTCCTCGACGTGGACCACCCGGCTCGCCGGGTCGTCTAGCCATTCGTCGATGAGTCCGTCCATGGCCGCCGAGGGTAGGGCGCCGGTGTGACGCGCCGCTCTCAGACCTCTTCGCGGTGTCGGAACAGAGCCGGCACCGTGCGGAGGAGGAGCCCGAGGTCGGTCAGGAACGAGATGTTCTCGACATAGGCCAGATCGAGGGCGATGTGGTCGGTGAGGCTGCGACCATCCCCCCGCGCTTCCAGCTGCCAGGGGCCGGTCACGCCGGGACGGGCACTGTGTCGCCGGGCTGCGTCCTTCTCGAATTGGAGTGCCGTGACCGGATCGATCGGGCGCGGGCCGACGAGGCTCATGTGCCCGAGCACGACGTTCCACAATTGCGGGAGCTCATCGAGGCTCGTGGAGCGAAGCAAGCTGCTGAGCCGCAGGTGCCTGCCCCGCAGGTCGGTCTGGTAGTCCTTGCGAGTGTTGACCCGGTAGAGGTTGAAACGGCGGCGTCCCCGTCCCGTTCTCGATACCCGCGCCAGTGGCGGCCACCCGAACGCGATCCAGGACATGACGAGAAGTACCGCGACGACCGGCAAGGTGAGGATGGCAAGAATCAACCCGAGTACCCGGTCGAGGATCGGCTTGCCGAAGCGGGCGTAGAGCCCGGCCTGGTTTGCTCCGGTCGGTTCCATCGCCATTCACCGTACCGTGAGCGGGGCACGTTGACCAGTTCGGTCTTCAGACCGGACCGAGACCTGCCGAAGGAACGTCCATGGCCATCATGATCCTCCTCGTCATCCTGCTCGGCGCCCTCCTCAACGGCGGAACCGCCGTCATGGAACAGGAAGACGTCGCACAGCACGCTCTGTACGGCGCCGCAGGCGGAGCCACGGCCGTTGCCGTCCTGGCCGGGGTCTTCTGGATCCTCGGCCTGTTCATCGAATTCGACCTCTCCACCCTTTCCCTCTAGTCAGTCGGTAACCTTCCCGGCGTATGGCCGAGGACCCGCGCACGCCGTCCACCTGGGTGGAATCTGACCGAGTTATCCCTACCCGCTTTGCGCGTCCCCTGCGACGCTTTACCCAGTTGGAAGCAGCCTCGGGCGTCGTGTTGTTGGCCGCAGCGCTGGCCGCCATTCTGTGGGCCAACCTTCCGGTGTTTGGCGACAGCTACACGGAGTTCTGGGAGACCCATCTCGACATCTCGCTCGGAAGCTTCCTGCACCTGGAAGAGACGCTCAAAGAGATCGTGAACGACGGCCTCATGGTCATTTTCTTCTTCGTCGTCGGCCTCGAGATCAAGCGGGAGCTGCGGCTCGGCGACCTGCGCGATCCGAGAGCCGCCGCCCTTCCGGCCATCGCCGCGCTTGGGGGCATGATCGTTCCGGCCCTCATCTATGTCTCATTCAACGCCGGTACCGATGCGTCGGGCGGGTGGGGGATCCCGATGGCGACCGACATCGCCTTCGCCGTCGGGATCGTGGCGTTGCTTGGTTCGCGAGTGCCCGCCACCGCCAAACTCTTTCTGCTTGCACTTGCCATCGCCGACGACATCGGGGCCATCGCCGTCATTGCCCTGTTCTATACCGACGACCTGAGCCTCCCGTGGCTAGTGACCGGGTTGCTCCTGCTGACTGTGATCTGGGGCGCCAAACGCAACCACGTCCGCAACCAGGGCTTCTACTGGATCGTGGGGATCATGGTCTGGTTTGCCATCTTCGAGTCGGGGGTACACGCCACGCTTGCCGGAGTGGCACTGGGCCTGCTCACTCCGTCGGGGGCCTACTACACCGGACGCGAGTACGACCGCAAGGCGCGCGAGACGCTCGACCTCTACTCGGCCGACGACTCCACCACGCCTGCTCGCGAGCACGTGGAACACGAGGCCCTGCAATTGGCCACGGTGGCCCGCGAGTCGGTCTCACCGCTCACCCGGCTGGAAGAGGCGCTGCACCCGTGGTCGTCGTTCCTCGTCATCCCGATCTTTGCGTTGGCGAATGCCGGTGTGGTGTTCAGCGAGATCAGCGTGGGTGATGCGCTGACGAGCTCGGTGGCACTCGGCGTCTCGATCGGGCTCGTGGCGGGCAAGGTCTTCGGGATCACCCTGTTTACCTGGTTCGCCATACGGCTCGGGCTCGGAGTGTTTCCGCGCGGGACAGGGTGGGCCGACATCGTCGGACTGGCGGCGCTGGCCGGAGTCGGTTTCACCGTCTCGTTGTTCATCACCGAACTGGCCTTCGAAGACCCGCTCTTCACCGACCAGGCCAAGATCGGCATCTTCATCGGCTCCTTCCTCGCCGGGGTGATCGGCTACACGCTGCTCCGATTGAAACCCCACCGCGGGCCGGGTTAGCTCCGGTCGGCCTGACCTTCTCCTCTATCGTCCACAAACCGGACAAGCGATCCTGAAGTGCCGGACATAAACCGATTGGGAAATGTCCAGGACGGGGGATCATGGCGTCTCCGAGCAACGAGGAGCGATTCCGGGCTCTCTACGAGCGGCACCATCCGGCGATCATCGCCTACTTCGTGCGCCGCATTGGGAGCCAGGATGCCGCCGATGCCACCGACGAGGTGTTCACCGTTGCCTGGCGGCGTTTCGAGAAGATCCCCGAGGAGGACGAGACGCTTCGCTGGCTGTACGGGGTCGCCCACAACGTCCTGGCCAACCGGCGGCGGGGGGAGCGTCGCAGCAACCGGCTGCTCGCACGATTGGGAAACCAGCGGCAGCCGGACCTCCTCGGCCCCGAGCCCCAGGTGCTTCGCAACCTCGAGGGCCAGCACGTTGTGGAAGTGCTCGGTTCCATGCGCCCCGACGATCAAGAGCTCGTGCTCCTCTCCTACTGGGAGGGACTGAGTCACTCCGAAATCGGTCAATTGCTCGGTTGCTCCAAGAGCGCGGTCGATGCCCGCATGCACCGGGCCCTGCAACGAATGCGAAAAGCGATGCGTCGGACCGGACATACATCCAGTAGGGAGGCAGGTAGGGCCTCCGCCACGGAGGAACAGGCATGGTGAACGACCGCAACGTCGAAGAGCTCCTGGTCCAGGCCAACCCGGTGCTGGATCCCGATGAGCTGCGCCTGACCGCCTCCGAGGTGGACGCCCGCTGCGCCTCCATTCTGGAAAGGAGGGGGGTCATGCAGACACAGACTCCCACCCGCACGCCGGCCGATACCCCGGCACCTCGCCGATGGCGCAAGCCGGCTTTCGTATTCGTCATCAGTTTGCTGGTCGTCCTGATCGCGGCCGGAGGGGTTGCGTTCCTGATCGGCGGCGGAGATTCCGAGGTCACACAGGAGCCGACGGTGACCACGGCGACGACCACCACGCCGACGACCACATCGGCGACCACCACGCAGACGACCGTGCCTGCACCGGAAGCGATCGGTCCCATCGCCGCCCCCGCCTACGACTCGGTTCCGTCGTTCTCGGGAATCGTCGAGTACTACGAACACGATCCGGCGCTCGGCGATCCCGGGTGGCAGGCGACCGTCGCTATAAAGCACGCCGGTCCGATGTTGTACGAGGCCGAAGTCCTGAGCGGCGGAACGCCCTGGCTAGGCGGTTCCGGCAGCCTCTTCATCGGGGACGGCACCATGAGCTGGATCAACGAGTTCGAGGACATGCCGTTCTCCGTGCTCAGCGGTTTCAATCCCTTCCGCCATCTCTACTTCGATTCGGATCGGCCGAACCCGGCCTGGGACGCGATCTGTGCGGAGGGTGCCGACGTGCTCGGAACCGAGGTCCTGCTCGGTCGAACTGTGACCCATGCGTCCTGCGCAACCACCCTGGAGGATTACGAGCTCTGGGTCGACGAGGACTCCGGTCTGGTACTCAAGATGGCCGGTCCCCTCGGCGCTGGTGATTACAGCCCGTTCGCGGATCGCGACGGTGGCTTCGTATTACTCGATCTCGTCTTCGAGCCGGTGGCAATCACCGAGCTTCCCGATGTGGCGACCGCTCAGACCGGTGAGTTTCCGGCTTTCCACATGATTCGGAACGCTCCCGAAGGCAGCGTCGGCACCGTGGAGGAGATCTGGTACCGGGACGCCGACACACTTCGCAAGACGACTATCGCCGCCGAGGACGAGGGGTGGATTGGCGCATTCAATGTCATTTCAGACGGGAGGCTGGCCGGCTGCAGCCTGCATCCGGAATGGGCCTCCTGCTACAACGTGCCACTAGAGGACGCCGACGACATCTTCCCGAGGAATGCGCGGCCGTATTTGCAGCTTCCGGTGGCACTCGTCGAGGACAGCTGCACCGAGCTGGGGGAGGATTCGATCGCCGGTCGAAGCGCCCGCCACTTCGAGTGCGACGGGGTTTCATTCCCCTTCACAGGCGTGTGGGCCGCCACTAGCTATGCCGGGGCGTATGCAGAGTTGTGGTACGACGCAGAAACCGGTCTTCTCATGAAGTGGGAGGACGCAGAAACTGGCCCAATATCTCACGGTGGCAGCGGCACCGAAGTCACCCTCCTCGAGGTGAACCCGGCCTTCCCCGTTGGGATCTTCAACTACGAGGAACCTGATCTTCCCGATCCACCATCTGGGCTGCGGTCCGGCGATGTAGCGCCACTGTGGAGTGGACCACTGATCGGCGGCGGCGAGTTTGCGATGGTGGACCATCAGGGCGCAGCCAACCTGCAGGAGGAGGGCAGCGTCGTCATCGTCCTGAATTGGGCGCCCGGCTATTGCGCCGACAGGTGCGGCGAAGACCTGGCGGTCTTCGAGCGGCTCTATGAGAAGTACGGGCAGACCGATTGGCTTACAGAGACCGGCGGCTACAACGTCGAGTTCGTCACCGTGAGTGAAGATGAGCCGGCGGAAACGACCCGAGTGCTCGAGCGTTTCGAAATCAGCGTTCCCGCAGTGTCGTGCTGGCTGGACGGTGACCCGTTGTGCACGTCTCCCGAGCCGGGCGTCGATCCGTATTCGGCGTCGCCGTGGTTCCTGTGGGGACACAGCCTGCCGTCGATAACGGTGGTCGACATCGCCGGCGTGGTCGATTCGGTTTACCGCGGTCCGCCGGCACAACACGAGGAAGATCTGGGTGAGTTCCTCGCCTGGATCACCCGGTCTCCCTAGGAGGCCGAAGCGGTTCCAAAGGGTCGGGAGGCGCTGGCTTCCCGACCCTCTCGCTTCCGCATGAACCGGCCTCTTGCCCCCTACCCCTGACCCTTCGGGTCAGCGGAGCGAAACGGAGGTGGGGTTAGGGGGTTCTGGCTCATGGCTCATAGCCCACAGCCCACAGCTCGTACCGTTATCCTGAATTCGTCCAGTCCGGCGGGGGTCTGATTCGTTATACTCCCGCCCGATTTCCGACCCCTTTGGAGCTGTTCTGTGGAAGATGTTGTTTGGATCTATCTCGCGCTCGTAGCCGGCCTGGCCGCTCTGGTTCTGGCCTACTTCTACGCCAACCAGGTGATGGCTGCCCCGCAGGGCTCTGACCGCATGAAGGAGATTTCGGCCGCCATCTCGGATGGCGCCAACGCCTTCCTGCGCAGGGAGTACACGTGGGTGGCCGTGTTCGTGGTCGTGCTCGCAATCCTCATCTCCGTCCTGCTCGACTGGGGCTGGCCGTGGGGAGCCCTCGCCTACATCTTTGGCGCCGGTCTCTCGGCGCTTGCGGGATTCGTCGGGATGCGGGTGGCCACCGCCGCCAACGCTCGGACGACCGAGGCCGCCCGACTCGGGGGAGTGGAGCAGGCGCTTCCGCTTGCCTTCCGGGGCGGGGCCGTCATGGGCTTCACCGTCGCCGGGCTCGGCCTGGCCGGGTTCGCCTTCGCCTATCTGTTCTTCGGCGAGTGGCTCGAAGTGGACGACGCGTTCGACGTCATCGCCGCCGTCGGGCTCGGTGGCTCCTCCATCGCCCTGTTTGCCCGTGTCGGAGGCGGTATCTACACGAAGGCCGCCGACGTCGGCGCCGACCTGGTCGGGAAGGTCGAAGCCGGCATCCCCGAGGACGATCCCCGCAACCCGGCCACCATCGCCGACAACGTGGGCGACAACGTCGGCGATGTGGCCGGCATGGGTGCCG
>SHLN01000146.1 GCA_004283105.1 Acidimicrobiia bacterium | reverse complement strand
ACAAGACCGACATCTGGTACAGCTTCATCTCCTACGACGACTTCAACATCGTCGATGAGGCCTTTGTCCCGAGCGGACCGGGTGATGACGCAACGGGTGATGGCTTTGTCGACAAGCCCGGCCTCGGGCGGCCCAAGGCCCAGGTGCCGTTCTCGCTGCCGGTGCGCATCACCGACAACGACATGGTCAACACCCACACCTTGAAGGTCGAGGAGAGCACCGACTGTCCGGTGTTCCCCGACAGCACCGGGGAGCTCGATCCGGTGTGCTTCCCCGAGGTAGTGGACGGCAGCTTCGTGCCGATCGATCCCGAGGAGATCGCGGCCGAGTTCTGCGGCCATACCGACGCCGATCCGGACACGTGCTGTGACCCGGACAACCACGAGGAGGACCCGAACTGTGAGGATCTCAAGGGGTTCTTCGGAAACCTGAACGGGACCAAGCGGTACGCCTACATGGCCAGTTCGATCGATGAGATCGACAATGCCACCGGCTTGTATCTTGCCGGAGGAGACGGCAAGCCCGACTACCAGTACTACGTGGATGGCGGCGGAACGCTCGACCTGTGCGACCTGTCTGGGGCCAACTCCTACATGGACGAGTTGCCCGGCACGTCGGCCCAGGAGCGCTGGTTCGGCTTCACCAACGTGGCCGGGGCCGACAAGCTGGTCTGCGTTGCCTCCGACGGACGCCTCCTCGACGGTGACGTCTTTGCCTCGCGGCCGATGCTGCAGCTCCAGCCGTACACCAAGCCCGACGGCACCAAGAGCGCCTGGGCGCTCCTCGCCTACGAGGAGTCCAAGGGCCTGGGTCACTCGCTGGCCGCCGAAGCGCACTTGGAGACGGACAACCCGGTCGGCGACATCCTCGGAGACAACACCGACGACAAGGGCCAGGAGAAGCCGATCAAGCAGGACATCGGGAAGAACATGATGTACCACAGCTTCGACTTCACCCAGCCCGACCTGGTAGCGCCTGGCCACATTGTCAACTTGCCGGCACTGTGCGGCGGGCTCTACCCGACGTACTGTGACGACCGGACGACGACAGAAGTCGAAACCGACGATGACAACCCGACCTGCACCTGCGAGGCCGGCCAACCGGTCCCGCTCTACTTCGATTACTGGCAGGAAGCCACCGCGACCGATCCCGGCGAGTGGATGCCCGATGCGACGAAGTTCCTGCAGTACCGATATGAGATCGCCCGGCGGGCACGGTTCCTCATGCAGTCACCCGGAAAGGCGGGTGACAGCAAGACGCTGGGCGCCATCATCTTCAAGCAGGGTCAGGAGGGGCAAGGCCGTCCGGCCGACGCCTTCATCCGCCGCTTCGTCAAGAGCGGATCCGGCAACCCGTACAAGTTCGAGAACATGCAATGCACGACCTACCTGGACGAGACGTTCACCTTGCCGGCGTGCCCCAACGGTGCCGGCGACAGGCCGAGTGCGGTCGGCTACAACTGCAACGTCTGGGGTGAAGCCACCGGCGACCGGCTGTGCGGAGGTGTGTTCACTGACCCGAACGGCGGCTACGACCGCCGGGATCAGGTCAACCTGACCAGCGCCAATGTCGATCTAGCGGTGGGGGTCGGACCGGAGGACGACACGCCCGATGACCCGACCGACGACGTCTACAACCGGAACAAGGTGCTGCTGTGGAGTCAGACCGAGTCCAACCTCGGCGACGAGTCCTATGGCCTGGTTCATGCAGACGGCACCGCCTGCGATGTGCTCGGCGGTGAGGTCTGCCCCGGCATGTACTCCAACGTACGGAGCCACCGTGGCTTCATCCGTGGCGACTTCTTCGTAGTTGCCTATGCCCTGTCGCCGAACTGGGCGGCGGGCCGCAACGGCAACGATCGCTACAACTTCTACGTGAGGAGGTCCTTCGACGGCGGCCAGACCTGGACCACAGACCCGGCAGGAGACGGCGTCTACGTCTGCCCTGAGTTCAGGACGGACCCGTATAGCCCGGATCCGGACGGGTCGGGGAATCTGCCACCCGAAGTGTTCGATGAGCTGTGCGGAACCTATGACCCTGAAGCTGTTGCCGACGGCGAACTGCCGCCGATGCCGGCAGGGGTGGCGATGACACACTACCTCGACCCGATGGTCACCACTCCCGACGGAGTGCCCGCCCAGTTCATCGGAGCCGGACAGTTCGAGCCGGCTCGAAACATCTCGGAGATCAAGAGCAACAAGGAATCCTCGGGCGATCCGCGCCTGGGCACCACGCCGCCCACCTACCCGCTGGACGGTAGAGATTCAGCGTTGCCGATCCTGAGGTTCCTCGAGGACGAGTACGTCGACAACATGTTCTTCGTCGCCTGGGGCACTGTGGACAACGAGAAGTCCACCGGCTCATCGGGAGTGAAGGCAGAGTCAGGGCCGCTCGATCTCTACTACACCCGCTCCGAAAACTACGGCGACTCGTACGTCAAGATCCCGTGGGAGATCGGCGGGGAGAACAGCAATACGGGCGAAGTCGGCGAGACGGTCTGGCGCTATGACTTCGTGGCCAAGGGCGAACCCGAGGAGCAGGGCGAATGCCAGCTCCGGGCGACGTCGGACGGCTCGAAAGCGTACGTCATCTGGCACTCGACCATCTCGGCCGAAGAGGACCCGGATGAGGAGTACACCCGCTACTACCCGTGGAAGCCTTCGGAGTCGTCCGAGAACGACCTCTGGTTCCGCCGGCTCATCTTCTGGCCGATAGAGGAGGTGCCTCTTCCGTAGCGAGAAGGCGAACGCCCACCAGACCGGAGGGAAGCAAGAGGACGAGAAGCGTTGGCGCACCGACTGACGCAGCCTCCCCCGGGCGCCGAAGGTGAGGGGGTCCCAAAAGACCCCCTCACCTTCCCGTGTGCCTAGACCGATTGACAAGCCCCTCTCGGCCATTCGATGGTCAGCTCCCGATCAAGCCCCGGCGCAGCCATTGGCGGAGCTCGACCAGCTCGGGGAACTGCCACAGGAGGGCGATCTTCTCGTCGGCAATCGTCGTGCCGGTTGGGCGCAGCCGGTAGACGAAGAACACGAAGGTCTCGGCGAGATCCTCGCCGGGATTGGTGGCCGCGTAGGCCGTCACGAATGAGTCGGGATTCTGCCGGTACCGTTCGTCGGCTTCCTCGTCGGTTCCACCCCAGCCGCCCTCGACGTCCCAGAACGTGCTCACGAACTGTTCGAACACCCGGCCCGGGATGGCACAACCCTCCACCGAGAAGTACGTGAGGCAATTCTCCTCCACCGAGGGATCGGTGGCCGCGACCACTTCAGTCGGACCGAGGGAGACGAGATGGCCGAGCTCATGGATGAGGGCGATGTCTCGTACGTCGTCGTCGAGCTCGGCGATGCGCAGGCTCCACACCTGGAGGCTGTCCGAGACCGGCTCCACCTGGCCCTCACTGGTTCCACTGATGGCATCGAACCGTCCGACCCGCCATCGTGCCGAGCTCGGGACGAGCTCAATCCAGCGCTCCCACGCCTCGGTATGCCACGCCTCCGGCTCGCCTTCGAGCAGCACGATCGAATCGCCTTGCACCTGGTAGCTGGCGGTGATGTCGCCCGGCGCGAAGGCATCAGAGGTAAGCAGGGCCGCCGCCAGGAGCGCGAGCGAGGCTGCCACTCCCAGCAGGAAGAGCATCGATCTGTTCACAGGGAAAGGTTCGACGATCCCGCCAAACCCTTGAGTGGGGGCTAGTTCGTTTCCGGACCCGAAGATCCCGGGGCCGGGTATTCTCCCCGGCGTGAAACGATCCCTTCCAGGTCTGCTCGTGGCGGCGCTGGTCGCCACCCTGCTGGCGGTTCCGGCCACTTCGGCCCCTGCCGCGGGGGGTGTTCCAGATGAGGTTGGTCTGTTTGACCCGGCCGAAGGCCGGTGGCACCTCCGGTATCCGGACGGACGGATCACCTCGTTCTACTTCGGGATCCCGGGGGACACGCCATTGCTGGGAGACTGGGACTGTGACGGCATCGACACCGTCGCCCTCTACCGGGAGTCGACCGGATTCGTCTATCTGCGGGATAGCAACGACTTCGGAGTGGGGGAGCAGTCATTCTTCTTCGGGAATCCCGGGGACATCCCGATCGCCGGCGATTGGGACGGTGACGGCTGCGACACGCTCGGCATATTCCGAAACGGGCGGTTCTTTCTCGGCAACACGCTCGGAACGTCGGTGGCCGATCTCGACTTCTTCTTCGGGGCCGCCGGCGACCGCCCGTTCGCCGGGGACTTCAACGGCGACGGCAAGGACACCGTCGGAGTGCACCGGGACAACCAGCACTGGGTCTTCATCACCCGGGACCTGAGCGGACTGCCTGCCAGCGGGGGAGTCGCCCCGCTCGGCGGCACGTTTTGGAGCAACGGCACGGGCAACACCGTGCTCGCCGGCGACTGGGACGGCGACGGCGACGACACCCTCGGCACCTGGTGGCCATCCCGGTTCCTACTCGTAAACGAGAACGCCAACCTCGTGGCGGATGAGCGTGTCGCGTTCGGTGAGCCCAACTGGCTTCCCGTGGCGGGCAATCTCGGTCCGCCTCCGCCCCTTCCCGACCTTGCCCTCCAGTGGGTGGCGAGCGGTTTCAGTCGCCCGCTGTTCGCGACGGCGCCGGAGGGTGACGACCGTCTCTTCGTGGTTGAGCAGGGCGGTCGCATCAAGATCGTGCAGGACGGTGTGGTTCTGGGCCGGCCATTCCTCGATATCTCGGATCTCGTCGACGGGAACGGGGAGAAGGGGTTGCTCGGCCTGGCGTTCCATCCGTCGTTTGCCTCAAACGGCCGGTTCTTCGTTCACTATTCGAACACGTCCGGCGACACCCGGGTGGTCGAATATCGAGACGGAGCAGGAGGCCCTCAGTTCGTCCGCACCCTGCTGTCGGTCGATCAGCCGGCCGGCAACCACAACGGCGGAATGATCCAGTTTGGCCCCGACGGCCGCCTCCACGTTGGCCTCGGGGACGGGGGCGGCGGCGGTGACCCCTTCGGAAACGGTCAGAACGCCTACACCCCGCTCGGCGCCATCGTTGGGCTGGACGTGGACGGGACCGGCACCGATCAGATCTGGGCCATCGGTCTGCGCAATCCGTGGCGATTCGATTGGGACGGATCGCTCATCTACATCGGCGATGTTGGCCAGGACCGCTGGGAGGAGATCAATGTCGTCGACCGGTGGGCGCCGAGCCGCAACTTCGGGTGGAACGTCCAGGAGGGCTTCGATTGCTACCCGCCGGGGGCGACCGGGTGCGATACCAGCAGATACGTTCAACCCCTCGTCGCGTTCTCAAACCTCACCGAGGGCTGCTCGGTGACCGGTGGGTTCGTCTACCGGGGCTGGGAGATCGATGGCCTGCACGGCGCCTATCTCTACAGCGACTTCTGCGCCAAGTTCGTGCGGGGGTTGTTCTACGACGGCTCGGACATCACGACCTCCCGGGAATGGGATCTCGGCATCACCGCCACCGTCTCTTCATTCGGCGAAGACGGCCACGGCGAGCTGTATGTGACGACGTTCGACGGGCTCGTCCACAAGATCGTGGCGGCCGGCTGACGCTCGAACCGGGCTACCCGGCGGCCACGGCGCGGGTGAGCCGGCCGATGGCGTCTTCGATCTGTTCGCTTGGGACTGCCACCGTCATGCGAGCAAATCCGGCCCCCTCGCGGCCGAACCAGTGGCCGGGACTGAGCGCCAGACCCGCCGCCGTCAGCCACTCGACCAACTCGGGCACCTCGAGGCCGAGCGGCCGGAAGTCGAGCCAGGCCAGATACGTTCCCTCGGACTCGACGAGGGTGATGCCGTCGGGAAGCCGGTCCCGAAGAAGTCTGAGGTTGTGATCGACGAGCTCGAGGAGCCCATCGAGCCATGGTCCTCCCGTCCGGTAGGCGGCCTCGAACGCCGCGACCGCAAAGACGTTGTTGCGAGTTAGGTGAAGCTGTGAGCTCCGCTTTCGAAACGCCTCGGCTACTGCCTCGTTGTCCGTTGTCAGCAGCGTGTCGCACACGCCGGCCAGGCCGAAGGTCTTGATGGGCCCGTGGGTGGCCGCCCACGCTACGTCAGACCCGGCTGCCGCCACCCCGAAGGGTGTGAACCGGTGGGAGGGGAGAGCCAGGTCGGCATGGATCTCGTCGGCGATGACGAGCACGTCGTGGCGGGCACAGATATCGGCGACCTGAGCGAGCTCGTCCCGACTCCACACCCGGCCGACCGGGTTGTGCGGATTGCACAGGATGAGGGCCCGGGTGGTCGGCTCGGCGGCGGCCGTCGCCAGGCCATCGAGATCGAAGCGGTAGCCGTGCTCGGTGAGCGTCAGTGGATTGCGTACCAGCGTCCGGTGGGCCCGCGCCACGAGTGGCTTGAAGTCGGTGAATACCGGAGGTTGCAGGATCACGCCGTCTCCGGTCTCGGTCAGCTCTTCGATGAGCACACCGATTGAGGTCCCGACGCTCGGACTGACCATGGTCTCGAGTCCTCCTCCATCCCAGCCATGTCGGCCCGCCATCCACTCCCAGAACACCGCCGCGAGCGAAGGGGAACGGGCCTCGTATCCGAACCAGGCGGACCGGGCCCGGGTCTGGAGGGCGGCCACCACTCCGGGAGCGAGGTCGAGATAGGGCTCGGCGATCCACAACGGCAGCAGGTTCTCGTCGGTCCCGAACAGTCGGGTCAGCCGGGCCTCGTCGGCGGCGAGCGC
>SHLN01000145.1 GCA_004283105.1 Acidimicrobiia bacterium | reverse complement strand
TGCCGGTGGAACAGGGCCGAGACCACCAGGGTGATGACGGCAACCCCGGCCAGCACCCCGACGTCGTTACCGGTGACGCCGAGGGCGTCCCCGAACAGGATTCCGGTCAGGGACCCTGAGTAGGAAGCAGTGCGGGAGATGAGGATCACGCCGAGGGCAAGCATGCCAACGAACAGCAGTCCGATCCCGGTGTCCTCCGAGAAGGCGGTTTGCCGGTGAACGAGGTTGATGCCGACGATCATCACGGCCGCGGCGAGGCCGGCTCCCACCATGACGTTGAAGTCGAGGAGCACGGCCAGCGCGATGCCGGGAATGACGCCGTGGACGAGGGCGTCGCCAAGAAACGTCATGCCCCGGATGACCACCCAGGTTCCGACCAGGGCGAGGGCGATGGCGGCCAGTGATCCCCCCACCAGGGCCCGCTGTTGGAACGCCAACTCGAATGGTGCGGTCAGCCAGTCCATGTCGCCCCGACGGTAGCCGGGGACCCGGCGGGAGAGTGGGAGGCGGCGGTGGGCCTCATTGCAGTGCCTCGACGATGAGCCGGGCATTGGTGCGCAGCATCCCGATCAGGGTGTCGGCGCCGGATCCGGCCTCACCCAGTGAGCCGGTGTAGAGCTCTACGACCTGAACCTGCTCGCCGGCCTCCGATGCGATGGCCTCTGCCAGGGTGGTGGGCTCAGTCGTCTCGGCGAAGATGGCGCGCACTCCGAGTCGATCGATCTCCTCGACGAGGGCGGCCAGTTCGGCGGAGCTTGGCTCGGCCAGGGTGGTGCCCGATGGGATGACGGTGCCTGCCACCTCGAAGCCATATCGGGCGGCGAAGTACTCGAGGGCATCGTGGTTGGTGACGAGCACCCGATCCTCCTCAGACAGCTCTGCCACAGAGGCGGAAATCTCGGCGTCGAGCGCCAGCAGCTCGGCCCGGTAGGCATCGGAGCGGTCCTGCCAGGTGCCGTCCGTCGAGAGGGTGGAGAGCTCGGCAGCGATGAGATCGGCGGCATCGGCCATTCGGACGGGATCGAGCCAGACATGCGGATCATCGGTAGTGCCGTCGCCAAACGGAATCGGGTCGACGAGGGGAGCGATCTCGAGCAGGTTGGCGCCATCGGACGCCACGCTCGCCAGCACGTCGCTCAACCCCTCCTCGAGTGAAAGACCGTTCGCCACCACGAGGTCGGCCTGCTGGAGCGCGGCAACCTGTTGAGCGGATGCCTGGTAGTCGTGGGGATCGGAGCCGAGTGGCACGAGTACTTCCACGGTGGCGTCGGGTCCCACGACGTTCTCCACGACGTCTCCGAGGACGCTCGTGGTGGCGACCACCTGCAGTGTGGTGTCGTCCGAAGCTCCTCCACACGCCCCGGCCACGAGGGCGGTGCCGAGTGAGAGAGCGAGGACCGCCCCCCACGGTGTTCTTGTTCTTCCATTCATCGTTCTGCTACCTTATAATGAGAATCGTTCTTATTATAGGATAGGACATGGTGTCTCTCAACCTCGACCGTGAGGTCGAACAGCGGCTCGGTGATCACGACGTGCGGTACACGCGCGGTCGGCGAGTCGTTGTGTCGGCCCTGGCGGCATCGGATGGACCACGGTCGGCCGCCGAACTGCACCGCGAGATCGGACCCGATCTCCCGCTCTCGTCGCTCTACCGGTCGCTCTCCGTTCTCGAGGACGCCGGCGTCATCATTCCCCATCACGGGGCCCGGACCCTGACCCGCTACGAGTTGGCCGAGTGGCTGGCCGGGCATCATCATCACCTGGTGTGCGTCGAATGTGGATCGGTGGAGGACATCGAGATCCCGAAGAAGCACGAGAGCCGGGTGAAGGCACTCGTGCAAGAGCTGTCGGACGGGGCATCGTTCACCCCACTCAACCATGCCCTCGAGATCGAAGGCCGGTGCTCGAAATGCACCTGAGCGAAGCGGCGATCAGCGCCTCCGACCTGGTGCTCGGATACGGAGCGACCGTCGCCCTGAGCCGCTCGACCTTCGAGGTACCGGCCGGCCGGGTGACCGCCATCATCGGGCCGAACGGCTCCGGCAAGTCGACGGTTCTCAACGCCATCGCCGGGCTGCTCGAGCCGATGTCCGGCTCGATCGACGTCCCGGCCCGGGCCAACGGATCGCACCGCATTTCGTACGTCCTCCAGACGACCAAGGTCAACGACGCCCTCCCGATCTCGGTGCGGGAAGTGGTCACGATGGGCCGCTATGCGTCGGCGGGCGGATACGGACGCCTCGGTCCGGAGGACCGCGCCGCCGTCGCCGGAGCCATGAAACGCACCGGTATCAGCGGTCTGGCCGGCAGGCGGCTGCAGCATCTCTCCGGTGGACAACGGCAACGAGTGTTTGTGGCCCAGGGACTCGCCCAGGACCACGATCTCTTGCTGCTCGACGAGCCGCTCACCGGAATCGACCTTCCGACCGCGCAGGCGATCGATGCGGTCATTCACGACGAACTGACGCGCGGCTGCACAGTGGTCCTCACTACGCACGATCTCTCTGAGGCCCGGGTAGCCGACTACGTGGTCTTGCTATCCGGACGGGTGGTAGCGGCCGGGACTCCCGACGAAGTCGTGACCACCGAGCACCTCGCCGCCGCCTACGGTCCCTCACTCATGCACCTCGAGGAGGGGCAGATCTTCCTCGACGACCCGGCCCACCAGCCGGTTCCCGGGCGTCACGTCCACCGCCGCAGCGTCCTGCCCGATGCGCCCGAGGACGATCACCTCGACTGAGCGGCGAGCGGGGCCGGCATTCCAACAGGGGCATTCGCCCCTGCCGGGGGGCAATAGCGGTACGTAGGATCGGCACAAGGTGAGCCGCTCACGAGGAGGTGCTGCGTGACTGCCGGAGACCACCATCCGCCCGACTGCCTGACCATTCGGAATGGCCGACTGTTCATCGAAGATGCCGATACCGTCGAGCTGGCCGCAGAGTTCGGGACCCCGATCTTTGTGTTCTCCCACGCACAACTGGCCGAGAACTACCGGCGCTTCCACGACGCGTTCTCCCAGGGCTGGTCGCATGGGCCGGTCGATGTGATGCCGGCAATGAAAGCAAACACACTGCTGGCTACCAGGCAGCTGTTGACCAACCTCGGGGCCGGTGCCGACATCTATTCAGCTCAAGAGCTCGACGGCGTACTGCGCACCGGGGTGAATCCGGAGCGAGTATCGGTGAATGGGGGAGGGAAGGACCGGGCCCACCTGCGTCGCTGCATCGAGGCGGGAGTCAGGATCACCGTCGAAGACGTCCGGGAGATCGACTGGATCCAGGAGGTTGCGGCCGAGCTCGGGACCGTGGCCAAGATTCGATTTCGGGTGAAGCCGGCCATCCCGAACCTGTGGCGTCGCAACGACTTCACTCAGCTGTGGGTGCCGATCGACCTCGGTTACCAGGTGTACAAATCTGGAGTGCCCCCCGAGTACCTGGCCGAGATGGGTCGCCGCGTGTTCGAGATGCCGAACGTCGAACTCGTCGGCTTGCACTTCCACGCCGGCCGTCACCATCCGAGTCTCTGGTTCTGGGAGGGGCTCATGGTGCGGTTCGCCCGCCTTGTCGGTGAGCTCTCCAGAGAGTGGGGAGGGTGGAAGCCTCAGGAGCTGGACATCGGAGGCGGCATGGCGAGCCGGCGAGACCCGCTCAACAAGGAGTTCAGCCGGAGTGAGTTCATATTGACGGCAGTCGGATACCCGTTCCTGGTCGGGCTGCGCGGCCTTGGTGAGCGGCTTTACCACTCGCTCCTGGCCAAGATCCTTGACGCGCTCACCGAGCATCCTGAGCCCAAACCGGTGCCGACGATCGAGGAGTATGCCGGCGCAATCACCCGCACATTGAGCCGCGAGCTCCTGGCCCAGGGAGTCGATCTCGACGGGGTACGGCTTCAGACGGAACCGGGTCGAAGCCTGTACGGCGATACGGCCGTCCACCTCACCCGCGTCAAGGTGGTCAAGAGCCAGACCGAGCCAATTCCCTACACCTGGGTCCTCACCGACACGACCTACTTCTTCCTGGCGGCAGGTGTGTTTGAGCACAATCGCCACCCGTTCCTGGTGGCGGACAAAGCGGATGCGGCGCCGACGATGAAGGCAGACATCGTGGGCCACTCGTGCTTTGCCGACCAGATCGTGCTTGGTGCGCACCTGCCCGAAGTCGACGCCGGCGATGTGCTCGCCATCCTCGAGGCGGGGGCCTACCAGGAATCCTCAGCGTCCAATTTCAACAGCCTGCCGAGACCGGCCACGATTCTCGTGCGAGGTGACCGGGCCGAGGTGATAAAGCGGGCCGAGGGTCTCGACGACATCTACGGCCGCGATGTGATCCCGGCCGATCTGCTGCCGGATCCCGTCGAATGACCGACGACGCCGGCATCTGGATCGTCGCCGGGCTCATGCTCGTGACGGCGGTGGGCATCGCCGGGTTCTGGCTGACATGGTTCCGGTCGGAGCACGACGAGGATTGGCTGCCGGAGGGCTACGTCGACCACGAGGCTCCTTTCGTGTTCAGCGACTCGGTGCTTGCGATCCTCCTGGTAGTAGCGGCGGTGCTGCTTCTACTCGAGGAACCAATCGGTGAGCGCCTCGCACTCGTCGCCGGCGGGATGCTCGGCTTCCTCGGCATCCTGGATGCGGCCTACTTCTGGCGCACCGGTCTGTTTGCGAGGGACCGGGATGGGATCGCCAACCTGGGCGTCGTGATCGGCGTGCTGGCAATGTCGGTCATTCTGCTTGTGCGGTTCGTATGAGGCGACTGCAGCTCCGCGACAAGCACGTGATCATCACCGGTGGCTCGAGCGGCATCGGGCTGGCGACAACTCGCCGCCTCGTCACCCTCGGCGCCCGGGTTTCGATCGTCGCCCTCGACGACGAGTACCTGGAGGAATTGCGGCGCCATCCTCTGGTGGGCGACCACGCGGTGCACCTCGAGGCGGCCGACGTTGCGGATCGCCCGCGTTTGGAATCGGCTCTCGAGCGGAGCGTCTCCGTCCACGGGCCCTGCGATGTGCTCCTCACCTGCGCCGGCATCGTCCATCCCGGCTATTTCGAGGATCTGCCGGTGGAGGAGTTCGAACGGGAGATGGCCGTCGACTACTTCGGGACACTGTATGCGATCAAGGCGGTGGTCGGCTCGATGATGGAGCGGGGTGAGGGAACCATCGCCTGTGTCTCCTCGACCGCCGGATTGCTGGGCGTGTTCGGCTACTCGGCGTACGGCCCGGCCAAATATGCCGTACGAGGGCTGTGCGACATCATTCGCTACGAGTTGAGGCCGCACGGTATCCACGTCGCCTGTGTGTTCCCTTCCGACGTCGATACGCCCCAGCTCGCCTACGAGGAGCCGTTGAAGCCGGCCGAGCTACGCGCCGTATCGGGAACGATCAGGCCGATTCCTCCCGGGCAGGTGGCGGATGCCATTGTGAAAGGCATCGTCCGGCGCCGGCCGGTGATCTATGCCGAGGCCAGGACCAGGGCTGTCGCTCGTCTCGCGGGAACGGCGCCCGGCTTCACTCGCTTCTATCTGAACCGGGTGGTCGCAAAGGCGGCTCGCGCTCGACCCCGCCCCTAGAGCCGGCCGGCCTCGACGATCCGTTGCAGGAATTGCTGTGTGCGGGGCTGGGTCGGGTTGGAGAAGAGGTCGCGGGGAGCGCCCTGCTCCAGGATGAGGCCGCCGTCCAGGAAGCACACCCGGTCGGCGACATCGCGGGCGAAGCCCATCTCATGAGTGGCAATGAGCATCGTCATGCCCTCCTGCTTCAAGCCGCGGATGACGTTGAGGACTTCGGCCACCAACTCCGGGTCGAGTGCCGAAGTGATCTCATCGAAGAGCATGAGCTCGGGTTCCGAGGCCAGCGCCCGGATGACCGCCACGCGTTGCTGCTGGCCACCCGAGAGCCGGTCTGGATAGTCGTGCATCTTCTCGATGAGGCCGAACTGTTCGAGGAGCGTCTTGGCGCGGTCCTCGGCATCGCCCGCGCTCAGGCCATGGACCTTCCTCGGCCCGAGCGTGATGTTGTCGAGGACGTTCATGTGCGGGAAGAGGTTGAACGCCTGGAAGACGATGCCCATCTTCTCCCGCACGATGTTTGGATTGACCGATGGGTTCGTGATCTCCTGTTCGTCGAGCCAGATGGCCCCCTCGTCGATGGGTATGAGCAGGTTCACGCATTTGAGAAGGGTCGACTTGCCGGATCCGGATGAGCCGATGAGGCATACCACCTCGTGCTCCCCAACCGCCAGGTCGATGTCGCGCAGTACGGGTTGACCCTCGAAGGACTTCCCGACGTTTTCGAGGACGAGTTTGTCGGCCATCAGCTGCTCATCGCCTGTTTGCGGCGCCGGTCTCGATCGGTGTACCAATCGGTGAACCGTGCCACCGGTACCGACACGAGCAGGAAGAGGATGGCGGCGACCACATATCCGGTGAAGTTGAACGTTGAAGCGTTGTAGATCTCGGCTTCCCGAACTCCCTCCCGCACGCCAAGCACGAACACCAGGGCGACGTCCTTTTGCAGGCTGACAAACCCGTTGAGCAAGGCAGGGATGACGTTGCGGATGGCCTGGGGCACGATCACATAGCGGAGCGCCTGAATCTGGGTGAGGCCGATCGACCGGGCCGACATGCGCTGGCTCTCGTGCACCGATTCGATCCCGGCGCGGTAGACCTCGGCCGTGTAGGCGCTGTAGCTGATCACGAGGGCCGTGATTCCCCAGAACAACTAGCTCGTCGGCCCTCCCC
>SHLN01000144.1 GCA_004283105.1 Acidimicrobiia bacterium | reverse complement strand
CGTCTACACCGGCTTCAAGGTCATCCGCCACCGTGAGGATGAGGGTGAGGGGGCCACCCGGGGGCTCGGGCTCGTCCAGCGGTTCATGCCCGTCAGCAAGGAGTTCGACGGCCAGAAGTTCTTCACCAGGATTGGAGGCAAGCGGACCGCCACACCGCTTCTTGGCGCTCTCGTTGTGGTGGAGTTGACCGACGTCATCTTCGCCGTCGACTCCGTTCCCGCCATCCTGGCCGTGTCGAACGAGCCGTATCTCGTGTTCGCCTCCAACGCCTTCGCCATTCTGGGGCTGCGGGCGATGTACTTCCTGCTCGCCAACGCCCGCCAGCGCTTCCACTACCTGTCACACGCCCTGGGCGCCATCCTGATCTTTGTTGGCCTCAAAATGGTCGCCGCCAACTGGTATCACGTCGATACCTACGTATCGCTCGCGATCATCGGTGGAATCCTGGTGGCCGCCATCGTCCTGAGCGAACGAAAGACCAAGCGTCTGGCCGCCGAAGCCGAGCGTGAGGCGAAGGCCACCGACGCCACATAGACGATCGGTTCGCCCTGAATGTGGGGGTTTGGGTACCGGCCGTGTAGCTTGGGCGCATGGGAGAGAAGACACAGCACGGCCACAACAAGGGCCGCAAACCACCGATCAGCAAGAGCCACAAGGGCCAGGGCCGCGGCTCGGGCGGCTACGGAGGCAAGAGGGGCAAAGGGGGCGGAGGTGGATCGGGCCGCCGGGGCTCGCGCGACCGCTCGGAAGCCCCTCGTCCGCAACTCGATCTCACAGCCGGCAGCCAGCTCCCCAAATGGATCCAGGAAGAAGTCACCCGGACGACCCGCAAGGAACGCCGGGCGGCGGTGATGCAAAACCTCGAGGCTGCCGCCGGTGCGTTTGCCGATGCCCGGTACGGGAAGGCGGTCGAGCAGGCCGAGCGAGCAAAGCAAGCTTCCTCGTCGAACGCCACGATCCGGGAGATCCTCGCCCTGTCCCTCTATCGCCTTGGCCGATGGGAGCCCGCCCTCAAGGAGCTTCGAACCTTCCGACGGATCGCCGGTGAGACGACCCACATGCCGGTCGAAATGGACTGTCTGCGGGCGCTGGAGAGATCAGACGATGTCGACAAGACCTGGGATGAGCTCAAGCATCTCGGTGGCCGCCCCGACACCTTCCGCGAAGCCCGGGTCGTGTACGGCTCTCACCTCCTCGATGCCGGCCGGGCCAAGGACGCCTGGCAGGTGGTCAATCCCAAGCGGCTCGAAGAGCACCCCCACGAGGCCGAGCTTCGCCAGTGGTACGTAGCGGCCCGGGTTGCCGCCCATCTCGGCGACGACGAATCCGCTACGAAGATCCTGTCAGCCATCACGGCCGCCGATCCCGCTTTCCCCGGTCTCGATGAGCTGGAAGCGGCGATTGGCGGCTGAGCCGGGCCCGCCCGACTACCTCGAACGCAATCGGGCCCATTGGGATGCATACGCCCCGGAGTGGGTGGAGATGGGGCGCCGCGCCTGGGCAGGTGAGCCGAGCTGGGGCGAGTGGGGAGTGCCCGATACCGAGTTCGGGCTCCTCACCGACGTGGGCGGGATGATGGCCCTCGAGGTCGGCTGTGGAACGGGCTACGTTTCGGCCTGGCTTGCTCGAGCCGGTGCTGCCCCGATTGGTCTCGACAACTCATCGCAACAGCTGGCCACCGCCGCGGATTTCCAACGCGAGTTCGACCTGTCCTTTCCGCTCATTCATGGCGCGGGGGAGCACCTGCCGTTTCGCACCGAATCCTTTGACCTCGTGATCTCCGAGTACGGGGCCGCCATCTGGTCCGACCCCTACACCTGGATTCCCGAGGCGGTGCGGGTGTTGCGCCCGGGTGGTGAGCTCATCTTCCTCGGCAACAGCGTTCTTTTCATGTTGTGCGCTCCCGACCTGGACGGGGTCCCGGCAGAGCGAACCATGCTGCGGCCGCAGTTCGGCATGCACCGGTTCGAGTGGCCCGACGATGATTCAGTGGAGTTCCACCTCAGCCACGGGGACATGCTGCGACTGCTGCGCGCCAACGGCCTCGAAGTCCTCGACCTCATCGAGGTTCAGGCGCCAGAGGGCGCGCCTGAGGTCCGCTTCAACGCCTCCCGCGCCTGGGCTCGCCAATGGCCGGCCGAGGAGATCTGGCGGGCCCGCAAGGGCCCCTAGCCGTCGTCCTGCTGCGTCAACCAGCGCTGAATACCCGTCACCTGCATCGGCCAGAACGTGTTCCGGTCGTACTGGTCGATATCTTCCTCCGGGATCCCCTCGCTTTGGTAGGCGCCGAGGACCCAGTCCCGGAGCCGGTCTGAGGCATCGGCCGCCTCACCGAGAGACTCGACAAACGACACCCATTCACCGAGGCGGGCCTCGGCCTGGTCGAAGACCCGGGCCACATGGGAGGTCACCCCGTAATGGGCAAACCCGACAAACCCGGGCTGCCGGGCCGCCATCCGCCTGAGCTGTCGGACGACGAGTGGCTCATCAAAGTCCGGTGGAGGGGTGACCGGTTGCACCATGTGTCCGTGTGGGAAGGCAATGCCCACAGAGTCGCCGACGAACATGCCGCCAGAGCCCTCCTCGGTGAACACGATGTGATGCTTGGCGTGGCCGGGCGTATACATGACCTCGAGCTGGCGTCCTCCCCCGAGCGAGATAGCCGATCCTTCGTCGAGGACAAGCAGGCGGTCTTCGGGAACCGGTTGCATCGGTCCCCATAGGGTCTGCATTCCCTCCGGCGTGTAGATACGTTCGGCCGAGTCCCACAGTCGGGTCGGATCGGCCAGGTGACGGGCCCCCCTGGCGTGAACCCCGATGAGGGACTCCGGGAACCGTTCGGCGAAGTGGCCGGCACCGCCGGCATGGTCGAGGTGAATGTGGGTGACCACCATGGCGGCCACATCGTCGATCCCGATCGAGTCGAGGGCGGCCACGAGGTTCGGGAGCACATTCGAGGGCCCGCATTCGATCAAGACCCGTGTCGGGGTATCGAACAGGTAGCAGGCGAGCCGCTCAGGCTCGTCATGCATCCCGGCATCGATCATGTAGAGCGAGTTGCCGAGATCGGTCACCTGAACGTCAAACACGTTCCGACGCTAGTCCACCGGTCGTCGACCCTGTGTCGCACCCGACCGGTACGTTCGGGATGGAGGACAGAAGGGATCGATATGCATGGACATGAATCTCGTTGTCCTGACCGGCACGCTGGCGACGGCCCCCGAGCTCCGGGAATTCGCGTCGGGAGCGCGCCTGTTCCGGATGCTCGTCACCGTTCGCCAGGATGAGCCGCGCAAACGCGTCGATGTCGTGCCGGTGACCCTCTGGGATCCACCGGCCAGCCTGCTGGCTGAGAAACTAGAGCGAGGACGGCGGGTGATGGTCATCGGCGCCGCCCAACGGCGTTTCTGGGAGGCAAAAGAGGGCCGAAAGAATCGGGTCGAGATAGTGGCCGACCACGTCACTCCGAGACCGGTGGATGCCGAAGCGGACGAGTCGGGCTGACGACCGCCCGATTCTCATCGTGTCGGGTGGGCGCGGAGCCTTTAGGCTCCACGTATGCCCAAAGTCATGACTGCAGCCGGTTCAAGCATCGCAGCCGAAGCCGCCGGCACCGTTGCCGACCTCGGCGGGAACGCCGTCGATGCTGCCCTGGCCGCATGCATCGTTTCTATGTGCACCGAGCCGGGCATCATCGCTCCGGCGGCGGGGGCCTTCATCACCGTGTGGGAACCGGGGGAGGACCCGGTCACCATCGACGGCTACTGCGAGATGCCGGGTCGGGCCGATCCGGATCGGATCGGGACCGGGCGGACCGAGGTCTTCATGACCTACGGCGGCGGCATGCATACCAACATCGGGTACAGCTCGGTCGCCACGCCGGGGGCTTTTGCCGGTTTCGATCTTGCCTCCAAGCAGTACGGGGCGATCCCGTGGGCTGAGATCTTCGGACCGGCCGTTCACCACACCCGGGCCGGCTTCCCGGTCCCAGGGGTCACCGCCCGGTACCTCGAACATTCCCACGAGGCCATCTTCGGCTGGCATCCGGAGAGTTATCCGGTCGTCCATCACCCGGACGGGACCGTCCGGGCCCAAGGAGAGATCCTCGCCATCCCAGATCTGGCGGCCTCGCTCGAGCTGATCGCCAAAGGAGGGGCCGAGGTCTTCTACACCGGTGAGATCGGCACGGCCATCGCCGACGAGCTCCACGAGCACGGCGGCATCCTGTCTCGTACCGACATGGCCGCCTACCAAGCCGTCGTACGCGAGCCCATCCGGCTCCACCTCCAGCATTGGGATGTCGCCACCAATCCCGCTCCGGCAATCGGCGGGGCCGCCATGGCCGGCCTCCTCCTGCTGATGGGAGACGAGGGATTGGAGGGCTGGACCACGGATGAGATAACCCGCCTCGTGGCCGCCCAGCGAGCGATATTCACCTACCGCGGAGCCCATCTTGAATCGGCCGACGAGGATCTATCGACCGCTATTGCGACTCTCCTCGACTCAGCCCGCCTCGGGGATGTCGGTCGGTTGCTCGAATCCGGGTCCACCACTCATGTTTCGTCTGTCGACTCCGAAGGGCGGGCGTGCTCGGTCACCGCCTCGGCCGGCTACGGCTCGGGCGTGATGGTGCCGGGAACCGGGATCTGGCTCAACAACTCATTGGGCGAGCTCGAGCTTCATCCCAAGGGATTCCATGGCCTCGAGCCGGGAACCCGTCTCATGTCGAACATGGCGCCCACGATCGCCCGGAACGACGAAGGCGAGGTGCTCGCCATCGGCTCGGCCGGCGCCGATCGCATCACGACGGCAGTAGGGGAGTCGCTCATGAACCACCTCTGGCTCGGGATGGATCTCGTGGAATCGGTGGCCCATCCCCGCGTACACGCCGAGGTGTTCGATGGAGAGCCGACCGTCGCCTACGAGCTCAGCTTGCCGGTGGAGGTCGACGGGCCCGTCCGGCACTTCCCCGAACGCTCCATGTACTTCGGCGGCGTGCAGGCGGCCGCCTGGAGCCCGGCCGAGGGATTGATCGGCACCGCCGATCCGCGCCGATCCGGTGACACGGCTACCGGAGGCAAGCTCTAGCGCTCCGGCCGCGGCGGCCGCTAGGCAGGCTGCCCCCGGTACAATCACGCGTCCGCCTCATGTCATCTCCTCTTCTCAGACCCCGCTGGTTGGTTGGGCACGTGCTGGTCACGGGGCTGACGGTCGTGTTCGTATTCCTCGGTTTCTGGCAGCTCGATCGCCACTTCGACCAACAAGAGGACAACGCCTCCCTCGAAGAGCGGCTGACCGGCGCACCGGTAGAGCTCGGCGCATGGGGGGGCTCGGTCGAGGAGCTCGAATTCCGGCAGGTGCAGGTCAGTGGCCGGTACGACTACGACGACCAGCTCGAGCTGCGTCCGCGGGCGCGCAACGGTCAGGTCGGTTACCAGCAGGTTGTTCCCCTCGACACGAACCTGGGCATCGTTCTGGTGAATCGAGGGTTCATTGCCGACGCGACTGGATCGGCCCGTCAAACTCCACAGGCGAGCGGGCCCATTGAGGTGGTCGGGACGGTTCGTCTCAGCCAGGGTCGCTCGAGTCTGGGCCCGCAGAATCCCGAGGAGGGTGAACTGGAGGTCATCGCTCGTCTCGACCTCGATCGGCTGAATCCGCAGTTTGGCAACGCCCTCTTCCCGGCCTATCTCGAGCTGATTGCCGAGCGACCGGATCCCGGGGGCTTGCCGACCGTTCTCCTTCCCGAGCCATCGCCGACGAGCCGGCCCCATATCCTCTACGCCATTCAGTGGTGGGCGTTCGCCGCCGTCTCCACCGTGGGTTGGCTGCTCTATCTCCGCAAACAGTTCTTCACTCCATGACGGCGAGATGGTCGGCGGGGATGGCCGGAATCGCGGTCGGGATCGTGGTAGTGCTGGGCACCCTGCTCGGTTTCCTGGGGCGGGCAAGCTGGGTCTTCGACCTTGTCGGGAACTTCCGGTTCCAGTACCTCTGGCTCGGCGTCCTGGCACTTATCGCTTTGATATGGAACCGCTGGTGGATCCCGGTCGGCGTTGTGGCCGTTGCGGTCGCCATCAATGTCCTCGCCGTTGGCCCGTACTGGTGGGGCTCGATCGCCGACCCTACCGGACCCGAGCGGCTCACGATCGTCCACCTCAATACCGCGGCCGGCAATCCCGAGAAGGAGCGGGTCGTCGACTTCGTCCGAACGGCCGAGGCCGATGTCATCCTTCTGGCTGAAGTCACGCCAGCGTTGTTGGACCTGCTCGAGGCGGCCGATCTCGAGTTTCAGCCCGTGGCGGGGACCCCGGCGCGCACGCGGGTCGGTTTGCTGGCGCTGACCCGCGACCCTTCGGTGACCGGACGTCTCACCAATCTCGGGGTAAGCGAGGTACCGGCGGTCTTGCTCAATCTCGACCTGGGCGATGAACCGATCGAGATGCTCGGCTTTCACACGTCGTCGCCCGGCCGGGAGGCACGATCGTCGGCGCGGGACGACCAGTTGGCCGGGGCAGGACGACGGGTCGCAGAGCGGGAGTCACCGATGGTTCTCATCGGTGACTTCAATGCCACGCCGTGGACGGGTGCATTCCGCGACCTGCTCGATACCGGACTCATCGACGGGCAGCTCTACGGCTATCGGGTCAAGGCGCGCGATGCCCTGCTCAAGGAAACCGGCTGGTCCGTCGAGTTGTTCACCCTCTCCCAGCACGAAATGGATCCGCCGGCGCCGGATCCCATG
>SHLN01000008.1 GCA_004283105.1 Acidimicrobiia bacterium | reverse complement strand
GCGGTTGACCGTCAACTGCCAACCTGCCGGGCGTAGCCCGGCCAAGCAACCCGAAAGGTTGCCGCAAGCAACGCCGAAGGCGTTGCCAGCATCGTCCGGAGGCCTTGCGGTTGACCGTCAACTGCCAACCTGCCGGGCGTAGCCCGGCCAAGCAACCCGAAGGGTTGCCGTTGCCCTAGTCATAGATCCCCACCAGGAATGCCTCGCCGTTGCGGACTTCGCAGAGGAAGGCTCCGGCGGAGGTCACGAGCTGGTAGCGGTCGGCGGAGGGCTCTCCCTCCCACCATCGTCCCATTCGGCGCCAGGGACCGGCCCATGACAAAACCGGCTCCCACCGGGCCCTGAGCCGAACCCGGGCGGGTAGGCCCTCCTCCCATTCCACTCCCAGCCGCCGGGGGCGCGGGGGCACGAGCGTGGGCGAGGGAGCAGGAAGGCGTCCCGGCCAGGGAGCGGCCGGGTCTCGCGATGGCACCGGGGCCGGTTCCCCCCATCGGAACCACTGGACCTGATCGAGCGGATCCCTCCCTCCCTGGCGGCGGGCTTGCAACACGGCATCGGGTCCGACCAGGGCCTGAGCGCGGATGAGGGCCCGGGTGGCTTCGGCCTCGCTGGCGGGATCCTCGGCCAACCCGAGCTGGCGTCCCTCCCCGGACACATCTGCCGGCATCACGCGCAGCCGTCGCAACCCCCCGGCAATGCCTCCCGACTCCACCCAGGCCCGCAACTGCCATCGAATCCGTTCGGCCAGGTTCGGCTCATCAAAGGGGTCGGCGCTTCGCCAGACTCGTTTGAGTACCTTGCCGGCAACCGACTCCGCCTCGACCTCCACCCGGTGGGGGGCCATCCCTTCCTCCCGCAGACCATCCAGGAGGCGATGCGCCAGGTTGCGAGCAGCAAACCCCGCCTGCTCGAGATTGACGAGCGGCTCTTCGAATGTCTCTTCTACGGCATGGTCTTCCGGCACGAGACGGGGATGAGTGTCGCGATCCTCCCCCGAGGCATAGCGGTGGGCGTCCAGGCCGAGCGTGCCGAATCGGGAGGCCACCGCAGCCCGGGGAAGGCTCGCCAGTTCGCCAAGCGTAGTTATCCCGAGCCAGCGAAACGTCGAGGCAAGATCGTCACTCCCGATGGTTCCAACCTCCAGCGAAGCAAGGAACGCCCTCTCATCGGTGACGATGCAGGGACCGCCATCTCGTTCTGCCAATGCGGCAGCCTGGCGGGCGGCAAAGGGTCCCTGGGCTACGCCAAGAGCCGCTCCCGGACCGGCCACCGCCTCGACGGCGCCGACCACCTGCTCGACGAGAGGGGCTTCGCCTCCGTAGTAGCGGACCGCTCCACCGACCGGCACAAACACAAGACCGGGATGAGCCATCTCAACTCGTGGAATCACCGCCTCGATCGCCACCACCACCGGCTCGAACATCCCGGCCTCGGCCCCCCGGTCCTGGACATAGGTGAGAATGGTCGGACACACTGCTTCGGCCGCTCTTCGCAGCATGCCGTCCTGGACGCCGTGCCGGCGGGCTAGAGCATTGGCCCCCACGATCCGATTCGTATCATCGACAACCTGGCATGGCCTATCCGACGGCGCGTCCAGGCACCGCAGCGGCCAATCGGGAAACCACACGCATAGTGTCCGCGCCATCGTCCTCCACTTCGAATATGTGACGTATTCCCCCCACTCCCTTGCCCGAGGCAATGAGGGTGCACCGCCGCTCTCGGAGACGGCCCCTCCCCTGCTCGACCCCCTCCCAGGCCACTTCCTGTGCCTCCAGTCGCAGATGGGTGATCCCGGCCGGGATGTCACCATCGATCGGGCGAAGCACGACCGACGTCGACCGGGCCCGGGCGAGTGCTCCGAGCCGGCGCAACATGGGGGTGGTCACTCCAGCCGGAATCTCGGCATACACCGCTTGCATGCCTTCGACGAGGGCGGCGGTGACCTGCGGCCACTGGCGGGCATCGGGGCACCGCACCACTACCGTCCGTTCCGCTGCCACACCCATTTCCCAGAGAGCAAGCGGGTTCATCCACCCGCGCACATCAACACAGGCCACCCACCCCGGTTGGTTTCGCAGCAGCCCTATTCCCAGCCGGGTGAGACCGAACCCTGGAGTTCCCACCAGCCCGATCACCTTTCCCGCCTCTAGCTCCAACGTCATAAGACGGTTCACAGTAATCGAACATATGTTCGATTACAAATGGGGTTGGAGAGTGCCTCAACCGGCCAGGAGTAGGGGCCGAAAACCCAAGTACACTGACTGCTTCTGGGGGACGACCAGGGCGGCAGGGGTCACGACAGGAACTAGATGGTTTTCAATTCGTTCGAGTTCGCAGTATTCCTGCCGCTCGTCTTCATCCTCTACTGGACGGTGCTGCGCAAGCGCCAGAACCTGCTCCTGCTCGTCGGCTCATACATCTTCTACGGCTGGTGGGACTGGCGCTTCCTCAGTCTGATCGTGCTTTCCACCGTCACCGACTTCTACGTGGCCCAGGGGATCGCCGCCCGGCAGGATGCACGAGGGCGTCGCCTGCTCATGTTCGTGAGCATCGCCGTCAATCTCGGCATCCTCGCGTTCTTCAAGTACTTCAACTTCTTCATCGACTCGACGGCCGGCGCCCTCGATTCGATCGGGTTGGAGCCCAACCTGCCGACCCTCACCATCCTCCTGCCGGTCGGCATCTCCTTCTACACCTTCCAGACGCTCGGTTACACGATCGACGTCTATCGAGGGAAGATGCAGCCGACCACGAATTGGCTGGGCTTTGCCGTCTACGTTGCCTACTTCCCGCAACTCGTAGCCGGCCCCATCGAACGGGCCAGCCGCCTCCTCCCCCAGATCGAGAAGCTCCGTGTCCGCCTCACCGCCCCCGAGGTCCGGTCGGGTTTATACCTCATCCTGCTCGGGCTCTTCCGCAAGGTTGTGATCGCCGACGGTCTCGCTCCCATGGTCAACGAAGCATTCGGCCGTTCGGGATCGGGGGGATGGCTTCGCCTGCTGCTCGGGATCTACGCCTTTTCGCTTCAGATCTACGGTGACTTCGCCGGCTACTCGGCAATTGCGCGGGGCACCAGCCGGTTGCTCGGAATCGAACTGATGGAGAACTTCCGCCAGCCGTACCTCTCGCGCAACATCACCCACTTCTGGCGCACCTGGCACATCTCGCTCTCGACCTGGCTGCGCGACTACCTGTACATCACCGTGGGCGGCAACCGCCGGGGCACGATCTTCACGTATCGCAACCTGATGATCACGATGCTGCTCGGCGGACTCTGGCACGGCGCCGCGTGGACGTTCGTGGTGTGGGGCGGTCTCCACGGCCTCTATCTCGCCGCCCACCGCAGCCTCCGCCACAAGAGCCCGAAGGCAGCCGACGATCCGTTCACGACCGCCGACATCCTTCCCACGCTCGTCACGTTCCATCTCGTCGCCCTTTCGTGGATCTTCTTCCGGGCCGACTCCTTCACTCAGGCCTGGGACTACCTGACCGGCATCGCGACATTGCGCGGCGGCGTGCCGGATCTCGTGGCGGCCGGCGAGATGCTGGCGCTGCTTGCCCCGCTCGGTCTTCTGAGCTTCGTCATCGACCTCGCCCAGCGCCAGGCTCGAAACCAGACCGCCACCCTCGAGTGGCCCGTGCTCAGCCGCGGGCTGGCCTACGGGGTCATGCTCGTTGGCCTCATCGTGTTCACCGGCGGCGGTTCCGTTCCCTTCATCTACTTCCAATTCTGATGAGCGCCGTGCCCGACACCACCGCCGCCGACGATCTCGTCCTGTTGGATCCTCTTCCGGAGCCGACGTCGCTGTTGCGCCGCCCGGGGGCGAGGACGGTCGCCATCGTCGTGGCCGTGCTCGTGGTCACCGAACTGGTCGCCAGGGTTCTATCGGGTGGTCTGCCCAACCCGGACTGGAACTTCGCTCAGACCGACCGCAAGGTGGGCGAGATGGAGGCGATGGCGGCGGCCGGCGAAACCGCCGACGTCGTGCTCATCGGCAATTCTTCGGTCAATGCGGCCTTCGTTACCGATGACCTCGAGGCCCGCAGTGGTCTCGGCACATTCTTCAACGCCGGTTTGGATGGTTCCTCGATGCGCCAGACCGAGGATTGGACACTCAATGTCGTGGTCCCCCTCATTGCCCCCGACACGGTGGTGATCGGGCTGACGAGCCGTGACCTCAACGACGCCAGCAGCTCGAACGCCGAGGTGTTCGACAAGTATCTGAACTCGCGGGGGCGGGCCAGGTTCCTGGGTGAAGAGACGACCGGCCAGCAGGTCCAGCAAGCGGCGTCACGGGCCTCTGCCCTGGTGCGGATCAGTCCGTTCCTGCGCGACCCGGCTTCGCTCGTGACCCAGTACAACCCCGACGGGCCCGACACCGGTGAGTTCGTACTCCCCGGCGAGGAGTACAACCCCCGCCCGCTCGACGTCACTCGCACGAGAGAACGTGCCCTCAACGACTACACGCTCGGGGGCGTCGAGCTCGACGCGCTCACCCGGCTCATCGAGCAACTCGCATCACAGGACATCCAGGTCGTCGTCGTCGAGATGCCATTCGTGGCTGAGGACTATCTGGACATGCACCCCAACGGCGTCGCCGACTACGACGCCTACCGCCGGGTGGTGACGGACTTCACCTCAGAGAACGACCTCACGTATGTCGACCTGACCGAGTACCCATGGACGACCGACGAGTTCTACGACTTCCTGCACGTGAATTCGACCGGGATCGCCATTGTGAACGCCATGGTCGCCGACGCCCTCGTCGAGGCCGTTGGCTAGCCACTCCACCGAACAACCCCCGGCGCCCGAAGGCGGCCGGGGGCTGTTAGAGCCGTTGGCTGTTCGACGGTCTAGTTGTCGAGACCCTTCTCGAACTCGTCCTCGAAGCTGGCGGCGCGGCGACGGGTTCCCCCGGAGTCGCTCCGGTGTTCGGCGGCCCCGTCCTGGCGGGGACGACGGCGACGGCGGCCGTCGCCTCCCTCGCCCTTGTCGGACCGGTCGCGGCTCTCGGAGCGTCCACGATCCCGGTCGCGGCCACCCCGGTCACCACGGTCACGATCCCGACCACCACGGTCGCGTTCACCACGGTCACGGTCGCGGCCCCGGTCCTCGTCGCCGCCGCCTTCAGCGGCAGGAGGCTCACCGGCCATGTTCAGGCTCACCTTGCCATTGCGGTCGATCTCACCAACAACGACCTGGATCTTGTCGCCCAGGCTGAGGACGTCCTCAACGTTGTCGATCCGACGGTTGCCGCCGATCTTGGAGATGTGCAACAGGCCGTCGCGGCCGGGAAGGATGTTGACGAACGCACCGAACTTGGTGATGTTCACGACCTCGCCCTCGTACTCCTTGCCCAGTTCGGCCTCGGGCGGGAAGGCGATCATCATGACCTTGTCCTTGGCCTTCTCCATCGACTCCTGATCGGCGGCACCCACCCGGATGGTTCCGTCGTCGTCGATATCGAGCGTTGCTCCCGTCTCCTCCTCGATCTCACGAATCATCTTGCCCTTGGGACCGATGACCTCGCCGATCTTGTCGCGCGGGATCTGCACCGCCTCGATGCGGGGAGTGAAGGGGCGCAGCTCCTCGCGGGGCCCTTCGATCGCCTCATGCATAGCGGCCAGCACCTTGAGCCGGGCATCCTTGGCCTGGTTGAGAGCGCCGGTGAGCACCTCTTCGGGCAGACCCTCGATCTTGGTATCGAGCTGAAGTGCCGTAATCACGTTGGCGGTACCCGCCACCTTGAAGTCCATGTCACCAAGGGCATCCTCGGCGCCGAGGATGTCGGTCAGGGTGACGAAGCCATCGTCATGGGCGATGAGGCCCATGGCGATACCGGCCACGGGAGCGACAACCGGAACACCGGCGTCCATGAGCGACAAGCTCGATCCGCACACCGATGCCATTGAGCTCGACCCATTCGAGGCCAGCACTTCTGACACGAGCCGAAATGCGTACGGGAAGTCGTCGGCGGTTGGGATGGTCGGAAGCAGGGCCTTCTCTGCCAGTGCCCCGTGGCCGATCTCACGACGCTTGGGGCCGCGCATGAAGCCGGTCTCGCCCGTCGAGTAGGGCGGGAAGTTGTAGTGGTGCATGTACCGCTTGGACTCTTCGAGTGCGATGGTGTCGAGCATCTGCTCCATCCGCAGCATGCCGAGGGTGGTCACGTTGAGGACCTGCGTGTCACCGCGCTTGAAGAGACCCGAGCCGTGGGTTCGGTCGAGGACGCCGACTTCGGCTTCGAGCGCCCTGATGTCGGCCGCGGCCCGCCCGTCGAGGCGTACCCCTTCGGAGACCACCCGCTGGCGCATCTTCTGCTTCATGACCGACCCGAACGCCTTCTTGATCATTCCGGCCTCGTCGGCTTCGGTGTCTTCGGTGATGAGCTCGGCCTGGATCGCCTCGCCCAGGGCGGACTGTGCCTCGCTGCGGGCCTTCTTGTCGGCGACGGTGATGACCTCCATGGCACGATCACCAATGGCGGCCGACACCCGGTCGAACACTTCGGAGGTGTAGTCGGTGACGAGCGGGAACTCGACCTCGGCCGGATGGAAGTTGGCCGCCAGCTCGAGCTGCATGTCGATGAGCTGGCTGATGTAGGTCTTGGCTTCTTCGAGACCACGCGCAACGGTTGCCTCGTCGCTGGGCGCCTGGCCCTCTTCGATGAGGCGCAAGGCGTCCTCGGTGGCTCCGGCTTCGACCATCACGACGTCGATGCCGCCGGAACTGTTGCGCTTGCCGGCGACGGTGAGGTCGAACACGGCACCCTCCATGTCCGAGTAGGTCGGCATCGCCATCCAATTGCCGTCCTTGAGCCCAAGGCGGACTGCCGCCAGCGGGCCTTCGAAGGGAATCGGGCTGATCGTGAGCGCCGCCGAGGCGCCATTGAGTGCCGCCACGTCGTACGGGTGCTCATGATCGACCTGCAGGATGGTGGCAATGATGTGCGTCTCGCTGCGAAAGCCTTCCTTGAACGACGGGCGCAGCGGCCGGTCGATGAGGCGGCAGGTGAGGATGGCCCGCTCGGTGGCCCGGCCCTCACGCCGGAAGAAGGATCCGGGAATGCGACCGACCGCATACATGCGCTCTTCCACATCGACGGTGAGCGGGAAGAAGTCGGCTCCTTCACGCAGGCGGCGGGATGCCGTAGCGGTCACGAGGACCTCGGTGTCGCCGACGTTGACGGTTACGGCGCCATCGGCTTGGAGGGCAATCTTGCCGGCCGAGAGTGTTATCTCGGAGTTTCCGACCTGGCCCTTGACGGTGAATTCAGACACGCGTCTCTCCTTATGGTTGGGGAGGAAGCGGGCCAATTACCAGTAGTCATGCCTCGTTGTGACAAGGGATCACCACTGACAACCACCCGGGTCCTCACGTTGTTCGCGACTTGTTCGCGTTGAAGGCGGCCTGGCGGCCGCCTTCCCGGTTACCGACGAAGTCCCAGCTTGGCTATGAGACTGCGGTATCGCTCAACATCCTGATCCTTCAGGTAGTTGAGGAGACGACGGCGTTTCCCGACCAGCATGAGCAAACCCCGCCGGCTGTGATGATCCTTTTCGTGGACCTTCAGATGCTCGGTGAGGTGGGCTACGCGTTCGGAAATGAGCGCTACCTGGACTTCCGGCGAACCGGAATCGGTGGCGTGCTTGCCGAACTCTTCAATAATGGTCTTGGTGTCATTCACCTTGGGAACTCCGCCGGAATCGGCTTCGGGAACTGTAGCAGAGCCAAGAGGGTAACCGACAACACCGCTAGTGCCAAGAGGTCGATGGGCTCTCGCACCAGGAACCAGGAACCAGGAACTAGGGACCAGGGACGAGGGACGAGGGACGCTCAGGCAGAAGTGCTTCCACCTCCATCTCCACCTTCCACTTTGGATCGAGGAGGGCGGCTACGACGACCATGGTGGCGGCGGGGGCGGCTTCGCTGAAGAGCTCGGCGTGGACGGCTCCGATCTCGTCGGCATCGGCGGGATCGGTGATGAACATTCGGGTGCGAACCACTTGCTCCAGTGAAGCACCGGCCTCGGTGAGGGCTGCGGCGATGATCTCCCCGCACCGGCGCATCTGGTCGCCGGCTCCCGCGGCAACCGCCTCGCCGGTGGGCGGGACCGGAGCCGTGCCGGACACGAGGATCCGATCCCCCACCCGCACGGCTCTCGAGAATCCAATCGTTGCCTCATACGGAGAACCCGACCGGAAGCGCTCGACCACTCCTACTCCCCCGCTTCGTGGTCGGCTCCCTCATCGGTGAGCGTTGACTCGACGACTTCGTGCCGATGGAGATAGGTCGAAATGAACGCCTGCACCGTCGCCGCCACCGGTAGTGCCATGAGCGTCCCCGGAACCCCCATGAGGGTTCCCCCGGCAATGGCCGAACCGAAGGCGACCGCCGGATGAAGGGCCATCGTGCGAGCGGTGATGCGGGGACTGAGCAGGTAGTTCTCGATCTGCTGATAGACGACGACGAAGATGATCACGCCGACTGCGACGCCGGGCGATTCCAGCAGGGCGATCAACACCGGAATCGCCCCTCCGATGTAGGTGCCGAACACCGGGACGAATTGACTGAGCACGCCCAGCCAGAGCGCCAGCGCCAGCGCGAACGGCAGGTCGAGCAGCCGGAACACCACCCATGCGGTCAGGGTGGCAAAGGCGGCAAGCAGGGCACGGGAGTAGAAGTAGCCGCCGGTCTTCTCGATGGCGATCTCCCACACGCGCAGCACCTCGCGCTGACGTTCGGCGGACAGCGTCGACATGATGACCCGCCGGAACCGGGGGGCATCCGCCACGAGGTAGAAGGTGAACAGCGCGATGGTCAAGCCCTGGAACACCGTCCCGATCAGCCGTGACCCGACTCCGAAGGCGCTCCCGGCGAGGTCGGCGGCATAGTCCTGCAACGTGTTGTCGAAGTCGGTGAGGCCGGCGGCGATCCGGTCCGACGAGAACTCGATGCCGATCCTTTCGGCCTGAACGGCAAGATCGTCGATGTAGCCCGGAATCCGTTCGATGAGAAGCAGCGTCTGGTCGATGATGAGCGGGACCATGAGTCCGACGAGCGCAGAGCCGGCCACCAGGACGAGAACGAAGATTGCTCCGGTGGCAAGGCCCCGTCGCCAGCCGCGCTTGGCCAGGTAGTTGACGGCCGGCTCGAGAGCAGTGGCCAGGAAGGCAGAAATCAGCAGGAGGACAATGAGGCCACGCAGTGCGCGGAACACGGCCAATCCGGCGAAAAGGGCAACGACCATGCCTGCCACCATCACAAGAAGATGGGGAATCCACTCCGGCATCCCGGCCCGGGCCGCCAGAAAGCCCCGGTAGATGCCGGGCTGCCTCGGCTCGTCGATAGTGCTCACCGGGCGAGGTTAAAGAGCCAATCGGCCAAACTGTGGGTTTACCGCCCCGGTTCAGCGGACGAGCACGACCTCTTCCCAGGCATCCTGGAATTGGGTCGTTCCCGGCCCATTCCACAGCAGTCCGGAACCGGTGCGCGGCTTGGCCAGTCCCCAGAGGGTTTGCTTGAGGCTCGACGCGTCATCCCGCATGCCGTCGATGACGGATTCGGCGTGCGCATCCACGAGCGGGCCCAGCGGAAGCCGAACCTTGCTGTTGCCTGGGCCGGGCACAACGCCGGTCACGATCGAGAACAGCCGTCCGACGAGGTTCACGCGGTCGGCGGCATCGTCGGCAATGGCGTCGATCGCGAGACTGTAAGAACCGATGTAGTAGCCAAGATTGGCTGCGTTTGGATAGGGAAAGGCAGGATCGGCTCCCGGATCGGCGAAGTGGTCGAGGCGCCGATCCCCACCGATGAGACCGACCAGCAGGACATCCAGTTCGTCGATGCGATCAGCCTCGATCATCTCCCGGATCCACTCCGAGAAGACATTGCCGTGGGGATCGATGTCGTGATTCATCAGTCCGATGATCGCACCGGGATCGGAGCGCAGGAGGCTGGCGAGGCGACCGAGCACGTGTTCATATTCCGTCTCACCAACTGCCGGAATGGAGCGATGCGCCATGGCCTGGCCCGCCACCTCCACAAACAGGAGTGCTTTGCGGCGCGGATCGGCGAGCCGGGCGGCCAGTCCGATGAAATCAGCCATGGCATCGAGCCTGACCCGGACCGCGCCGTCCGGTCCGACTTCGTGGAGCCCGAGCAGATCTTCCGATAGCTGCTCGAGCCGAGCGTGCGACAGGCCGGCTTCGACGGTGGGAATGGGCACCCCGTCCAGCAGATCGATGGCCCGACCCCAGTGGTGGTTGGCGGGCGTCTGCGAAGCCCACAACAAGGTGGCCAGGCGGACCCGTACGGCCGGAGGTGAGCCGCCGAGGATGGTGTCGAAGAGCCGGTCGTTCCCGGCCGCCACAACCAGCCGGTTCAGCTGCCGTGCATCGAGCCGGCCGGCGAGACTGCGAAACAGCCGGACCTGTTCCTCATCATTGAGTCCCCCCATCCACCCGTCGAGCTCGCGCATCCAGACGCCGAGCTCGTGATCGCTCAAACTCGCAATCACGGCGCTGGCCTCTCCGGCGTCGAGTTCGACCATGACCCCCGTGATCCGTTCTAGATCCTCCCGCCCCACGTCCGAGAACAGATTGTCCTGGAGCGACGCCCGGATCGTTCGCTCGGCGGTTGAGATGCGCCTGGCCCTCCCTGCCAGCAGCGCCATCCCCGCCACCATGGCTGCCAGCGCCGTTCCAGCACCCGGGGCCGGCGGGACCGGAATCGGTCGATACGGAACGAGGCCGGCCGGGCCTGTGCGGTTGGGTTCGGCCTGTAGCGAGAGTCCGGCGGCCGGACTATCGGGGATGGCCATCGTCGTCGTAGTAGCCGGACCCGGCTCTGGGGGCCCGGCACCGGGGACGCCTGCGAGCAGGAAGACGCCTGCGAGCACGAAGGAGAGAACCGCCGTGAGCATCCGGCCAGCATGGAGAACCCCGCCGGCCGTTACAAGGGGTGTGTTGCCGAACGCGCCTAGGCCTGGTGGAGCCGCTTGCGGGCCAGTTCGACATCCCGGCCGATCTGCTCGACCAGGCCCTCGATGGAGTCGAAGCGAATCTCGCCCCGGAGACGATCGACAAACTCGAGTGTCAGATCCGAGCCGTAGAGGTCGCCGGAATAGTCGAGCAGATGGGCCTCGACGACCTCGCGGGACCCATCGAAGGTAGGGCGAATACCGATATTGACAACCGCCGGCAGCCGGTCGCCGTCGACGATGGCAACCACCGCGTAGACGCCCCGGGCCGGCACCAGCAGACCGGGACGGATTTCGAGGTTGGCGGTGGGGAATCCGATCTCAGAGCCGCGGTGATCGCCGGCGACGACACGGCCGGTGCGAGAGAACGGACGACCCATCAATCCGGCCGCTGCTTCGACATCGCCTTCCAATACGGTGCGGCGGATGAGGGTCGAGGAGATGGGGCCGGTGGCGGTCTCGAGCAACTCGACGCCGCGCACGGCGAATCCAAAGTGATCGCCGAGGCGTCTGAGCTCATCAACATCACCGGCCGCGTCCAGCCCAAACCGGAACCCCTCTCCCACCACAACGAGCCGGGCTCCGAGTCCGTCGGCGAGGACCGTCTCTACGAAGCCCTCTGCCGGAAGCGACCGCATCGTCTCGTCGAACGCGAGCACGGCGGCGAAGCCGAGCCCGGCCTCCTCGAAGAGGGCGAGGCGCTCCTCGGGAGTGGTGATGAGCGATGGCGCCTTGTCGGGAGCGATGGTGGCAAGCGGGTGGCGATCAAAGGTGATGGCACCGAATGGAAGATCACCGAGGTCGGCCGCATCCTCAACGAGCGCCTGCAGCATCTGGCGATGTCCGAGATGGACGCCGTCGAACACGCCCACCGAGACCGCCACCCCGCCGGGCTGGGGGGTCCATACCGCCGGATCACCCACCAGGACCTTCACGCCACCACCACTTCGGGCTTCACACCGGAACCGTGCCGGGCATAGATAGCAAGGAGACTGCCGTCCCCGTCCACGACGGCGGTCGGCCCCTCGATCGGGAGCTCCTGGAGGGAGAGCACCGAGCCGTGGCCGATGCGGCCGGCCAGCTCATCATCGACCGAGATGTGGGACAGGTCGGCGAGTCCTTGGGAAAACGACAGCATGCGTCCCGGCAGCTGATCCGGGTCGTCGATGAGCTCGTCGAGCGGGCAAGCATCGTCAACGTCCAATGAACCGATCCTCGTGCGCCGCAGGCCGACGAGATGGGCGCGGCCACCGAGAGCTCGACCGATATCGTCGGCCAGCGTTCGGACGTACGTCCCGCTCGAGCACACCACCCGGAACTCAGCCACCGGGTAGTCGCCGGGGTCGAAACCGGTCAACTCGAGCTCGTGGATGTGGACTGAGCGGGCCGGCCGTTCGACCTCCTCGCCGCGCCGCGCCAGCTCGTACAGCTTCTGTCCGTCGATCTTGATGGCCGAGACCATGGGCGGAACCTGCTCGATTGGTCCGACGAATGTCGCCATGGCGGCGGCCACCTCGTCTCGCTCTACCGGCAGCGGAGCTCGCTCGACTTCCGATCCGTCGGCGTCGAGGGTGTCTGTCGCGACCCCGAGCTGCGCTCGCGCCACATACTCCTTTGGAAGATGCTGCACGAACCGCAGGAGGCGGGTGGCGCGGCCCACACCGAGTACCAGCAAGCCGGTGGCCATCGGGTCGAGCGTCCCGGCATGGCCGATCTTGCGGGTGCGGGCCAGGCCGCGGGTCTTGGCTACGACGTCGTGGGAGGTCCATCCACCCGGCTTATCGACGAGGAGGAAGCCCTCAACGGTCACGGAGGTACTCCCGTACTCGCTCGATCACCACAGCCGCCGGTCCCTCGAACGTGAATCCCGCCGCCCGGGCATGACCGCCGCCACCGAAGGTGGAGGCCAGCGCGCCGACGTCGACGGTTGCCCGCGACCGCAGGCTTGCCTTGGTGCCTTCGGCCGTCTCGGTGAGGAGAATGGCCACGTCCGCTTCTCGGGCGACACGAATATGGTCGATGAGCCCTTCAGCCTCGACCGCCTCGATGCCGGCAGCGGCCAGGTCGGAACTGAGCAGCTCGGACCACACGAGAGAGATGTCGGCCTCGAGGACAGTCCGGTTCTGCACCGCCGCCGCCACCGCCAGGAATCCGAAGGGAGCGTTCTCGTAGACCATCTGTCCGATCCGCTCGGGGTGAGCTCCTGCTTCGACGAGCTCGGCGGCCACCCGAAACGTGCGGGCATCGGTGTTCGAGTACTGGAAGCGGCCGGTGTCGGTCACGATGCCCATGAGCAGGCCGAGTGCGCCCTCGGGGTCGATCGGCCAGCCCAGTGCCCGGATGAGGTCGAACGTCAGCAGAGCCGACGCCGAGGCCGTGCCATCGATGAGATTGATATCGCCGAACCCGTCGTTGGTCACGTGATGATCGACGACGATCAGCGTTCTGGCAGCCGCGGACGCTTCGGCCAGCGACCCGAGCCGGGAACGGTCGGCGGCATCGAAGGTGATCATCACCTCGGGTGCGGCCGGGAAGTCCTCCGGTCGGACGAGCTGATCGAGCGACAGCAGCGAGAAGTAATCCGGCAGTTCAAACGGCTCACCAAAGCTGAGCGTCACCGACTTGCCGGCGGCGACCGCCGCCCTGACAAACCCCACCGCCGAACCGAGGGCATCTCCGTCTGGCTTGATGTGGCAGCTGACGGCGATCTCGTCGGCTTCCTGCAGGGCCTTGGCCGCAGCGGCCCTCTCGTTGGCCAGGGCGTCAGGAGTCATCGTCACTTCCGATCTCACGGAGCAGCGAGTCGATCCGCATTCCGTACTCGAGGGAACTGTCGACCCGGAAGTGGAGGGCGGGCGTGTATTTCAGCCGCACCTGAGCTCCGAGCCGTGAACGCAAGTGGGGGGTGGCGCGCTCGAGCGCTGCCGCGCTCTCCGCCTGCTCTTCCTCGGTACCCAACGACGTGTAGAACACGTGAGCGTTGCGCAGGTCGGGCGAAGTGTCCACTGCGGTGATCGTCACGAATCCGATGGCCGGATCCTTGAGGCTGCGCAGCTCTTCGGCCACCACCTCGCGCAGGAGCTCGTTGACTCTCCGCATCCGCGGTCCGCCTCTCATGCTCGCTCCAGGTAGGACACAGACACGTCGAGCAACTCCGCATCGGGCCGACCGTCGTAGAAGCGGCGCACGCCCGTAATGAGCCGCTGCAGGTGGCTGGCCTGTGAGGTGACCAGGGCGACTCCAAACGAAGTGCGCTGCCACTGGTCCTGGAATCCGACTTCGGCAATCCCTGCGGCAGGAAACGCCTTGCGAAGATCGGTGGTGAGGATGCTCATACGGTGGCGCTTCTCCTTGAGCGAGTGGACGTCGGGTAGGCGGAGATCGACGCGCAGTGCGGCCGTGTGCATCGCTAGACCCGCGCCACCTCACGCAACTGGTACGACTCGAGCACGTCACCCTCCTTGATGTCCCGGAAGTTCTCGAGCCCGATCCCGCATTCGAACCCGGCCGCAACCGAGCGGGCGTCGTCTTTGAATCGCCGCAAAGAGGCGACCCGCCCGTCGTAGACGACAACGCCGTCTCGAACCAAACGGATCCGGGCCCCGCGACTGATTTCGCCCTCGGTGACGTAGCTTCCGGCGATGGTACCGAGCCGGGGGGCACGGAAGGTGGCCCGCACTTCGGCGACGCCGAGCAGGTCCTCCACCTCGTCGGGGGCGAGTTGGCCGACAAGCAGCTGCTCGACCTCATCGAGCAACTCGTAGATGATCCGGTACGTCCGGATGTCGACTCCGGCGTTCTCAGCAGCCTTCCGACTCTTCGAATCGGGACGCACGTTGAACCCGAAGATGACGGCCTTGGAAGCGTCGGCCAGTATCACGTCGCTCTCGGTGATGCCGCCCACTGCGGACGAGACGATCGTGAGCTTGCCGCCCTCGCGGCCGATCTCGGATACCTTGTCCCGGATGGCTTCGAGCGAACCGGTCACGTCGGTCTTGATGATGAGGCGAAGCTCGGCATCGTCGGCGGTTCGCATCTCCTCCAGCAGGGTTGTCATGCGCTCCTGGGGCGTGGGAACAACGAGGTTCTTGGCCCGGAGCTCGGCGAGCGCATCGGCGGCGATGTTGCGAGCCGTCTTGTCATCGGGGGCCACCTGGAATCGATCACCGGCACTGGGGACGTCCGACCAGCCCATGATGAGGACCGGCGTGGAAGGCCCGGCCTCTTTTACCTGTGAGCCGGTATCGTCGATCATGGCCCGCACCCGGCCGGCCACGGCTCCGGCCACGAGGACGTCTCCGACCCGGAGCGTGCCGCGCTGCACGATGACGGTCGCCACCGGACCGCGGCCCTTGTCGAGATTGCTCTCGATGACCACTCCCTCCGGATTGGCGGTTGGGTTCGACTTGAGGTCTTCGAGCTCGGCGGTCAGCTGTACGAGCTCGAGCAGGCCGTCGACTCCCTCGCCGGTGAGTGCCGAGACCTCAGCGTTGACGACGTCTCCACCCAGTTCCTCCACCACGATCTCGTGCTCGGTCAACTGGGCGCGGACGGCGTACGGATCGGCCTCCGGAAGATCCATCTTGTTGACGGCCACGATCATCGGAACGCCGGCAGCCTTGGCGTGGCTGATGGCCTCGGCCGTCTGAGGCATGACGCCGTCGTTGGCTGCCACCACGAGGATGACGATGTCGGTGACATTGGCCCCGCGAGCGCGCAGCGAGGTGAAGGCTTCGTGACCAGGGGTGTCGATGAACGTGAGCTTGCCGGCATCGGTGGTGACCTGATAGGCGCCGATGTGCTGGGTGATGCCTCCGGCCTCTCCGGCGACGACGTTGGCATGGCGGATCGTGTCGAGCAGCTGAGTCTTGCCGTGATCGACATGACCCATGACGGTGATCACCGGGGGTCGCAGTTCGAGGTCTTCGGGAGCGTCGTCTTCGTGGACGAGGGCCCGGAGCGAGACCACTTCGGCTTCTTCTTCGACCTCCGGCTCCCCCACGGTGATTAGGAACCCGAAGGCTTCGGTGAGCGGGTGGAGAATGTGTTCGGGTACCGGCTGTGCGGCCGCTGCCATCTCTCCCATGGCCATGATGGCTTTCACGAGCGCGCCGGTGGGTCGGCGCATGAGGGTGGCAAGGTCGGCGACTGTCACTCCGTAGGGAACGTCGAGCGGCTCGAGACCACCACTGGCGGAACGATCCTCATCGACGGCCGGTTCCTCATCGACGTCGGCGTCTTCGGCCTCGGCCGCGGACTCCTCGGCTTCTTCGGGAGCGCTGGCATCATCGGCGCCGGCGTCGTCATCCTCGGCGGGTGGGGTTTCGGCGGCACTGTCCTCCTGGTAGGAAAGGCGAACGAGCGCTGCTTCGTCCTCATCGAGGCCCGATGAGGCCGTCTTGACTTCGAGGCCCAGTTCCTGGGCCCGGGTCAGTACTTCTTTCGACTCGAGATCGAGGTCCCGGGCGAGCTCGTATATCCGGGTCTTACTCACGAACCTCACCTTCTTCTGCTTCGACTTCGGCGACTTCGTCGACTTCAACTTCAACTTCGACGTCGACTTCTGCTTCTGGTTCTGCTTCAGCCTCAGCTTCCGCCGGGGCCTCGGCGTCGACTTCGACTTCTGGCTCTGCTTCGGCCTCTGCCTCAACTTCGGCCTCGGCCGGCACCTCCACCTCGACGTCGACGTCGATGTCCGCTTCGGCTGGCGCTTCGGCCTCGACAGGCACTTCCACCTCGACGTCCGCTTCGGGTTCCTCGATGGGCAGGCCCTCGGGATTGCTCTCCGGCCGGATGTCGATTCGGTAGCCGGTGAGACGAGCGGCCAGTCGGGCGTTCTGGCCCTCCTTGCCGATAGCGAGCGAGAGCTGGCCATCAGGAACGATGACGATGGCTTCCTTCTCCTCTTCGTCGATGCGGACTTCGCGCACTCCTCGCACCGGGCTCAGCGCCTCGGCAATGAACTGCTTCTGATCATCGCGGTATTGCACGAGATCGACCTTCTCGCCCCGCAACTCGTTGACCACCTGGCGGACGCGCGACCCTCGGGCCCCGACACACGCCCCGACCGGGTCGACCGACGGGTCGTTGGAGAAGACGGCCAGTTTCGTTCGATGGCCCGGCTCACGCGCGATCGCCTTGATCTCAACGACTTTCTCGATCAATTCAGGAACTTCGAGCTCGAAGAGCGCCTTGATGAAGTCGGGATGGCTCCGGGAGACGACGATGGGCGCCCCTTTGCCCTCCTCACGTACCTCGAGAACGAGGGCCTTGACACGGGCACCCCGATCGAGGCGCTCATACGGAATCCGCTCCGAGGACGGCATGATGGCCTCGGCATCGCCGAGATCGAGCATGGCATAGCGGTGATCGACCTGCTGCACGATGCCGGTAACCAGGTCCCCCTGCCGTCCCTGATAGCGGTCGAAGACCTGCTCACGTTTGGCGTCCCGCAGGCGCTGCTGAATCACTTGCTTGGCAGTCTGGGCGGCGATCCGCCCGAAGTCGTCGGGGGTGTCCTCCCACTCCCGGACGACATTGCCGTCTTCATCCAGTTCCTGTGCGTACACCAGCATCTCGCCGGTGTCGGGGTCGATGGTGACGCGGGCTTCCTCGGCCGCACCGGGGCTGCGCTTGTAGGCAGAAACGAGGGCGTTGGCGAGGGCGTCGAGAATGGTCTCAACCGGGATTCCACGTTCACGCTCCAGGTTCTCGAGCGCTTCCATCATCTCAAAATGCATGGCTACCTACTTCTTAGGCTTGGTTTTGGCGGGGACAACAAACAATGTGCGGGCTTTGGCAACGTCTGTGAAGGCGATCGGGACCTCGCGTTCGCCGTCTCCGACCACGAACCCGGATTCATCGACGGCGGTGAGTTCACCCCGGACGGTATCGCCGCCCTTCGTCTTGACCCGGACATCGCGTCCGAGCGCCTTTTCGAAGTGGCGGGGACGCCGCAGCTTGCGCTCGAGTCCCGGTGAGGTGACTTCCAGGTTGTAGGACTCGGGGACAAGGTCTTCGCTGTCGTCGAGCAACCGCGAAACACCCCGGGAAACGTTGGTGATGTGGTCGAGATCGATCCCGCCTTCGGCATCGACGACGACGCGCAAAGTCCGGCCGGACAACTCAAGGTCGTCCAACTCAACCCGCTCGGTGGCGAGAAATGCTTCGATCGAGTCCCACAGCCGGTCCACGCCGATCCCTTACGAAAAAAGCGGGCGCCGGGCGCCCACTGCGTCCAAATTCAACTGGCGCGGACTATAGCACCCGGGTGGGCGTTCCCTACCCCCGATGTGGGTTAACCGAAGTCGAGCCCGGGCCCGAAGAGGTCAAACCACAGCCCGAGCAGGAAGATCGAGATGAAGAACATGATGACCCCGACGGCGAGGGGAATGAGCTTCTCGACGTCGACGGCTCGTCCCCGCAGCTTCTCGTAGGCCGCGATGGCGAAGTGGCCGCCATCGAGCGGGAACAAGGGGAGCACATTGAACAAGGCGACGATGATGTTCAGCCCGGCGATGAGACTGAGAATGCCGGCCCAGCCGGCGAACTCGAAGATGTTCGAGCTCTCCCCCACCAAGCCGACCACGGTGACCGGCCGGGAGGTGCCCGGGTCGTTGCCCTCTACCGCATCAGCGAACAGGTCGATCAAGTTGGGAGGCCACAGAAGCATCCCGATCGCGCTTACCGACTGCTCGATGGCATCGCTATAGATGGTGACTGTCTCGGAAATACCGGCGATCGGCCCGGCGCGCCGGGTGATGGGATCAGGGATGGCGATCCCTACGAACCCGCGACCGTCTCGCTCGAGTGGCGTGAGCGTTGTGTTGAGCTCGCTTCCGTCCCGGAGGATGTCGAGTTGGAGCGTGACACCGGCCATGTCCTTGAGCTCTACAAGAAGGTCACCCCAGTCTTCCACCGCCGCCCCATCCACGGCCAGGATGAGATCCCCGGCCTGCAGGTCGGTCTGGGAGGCCGGCGTGGGGGTGCCGTCATCCAGTTGCTCGATGACGGCTCCGACACGCGCCTCGGTTTCTGGTATGCCCACGACGGTCAGGACCACGTAGAAGATGAGGAACGCCAGGACGAAGTTGGCCCCCACTCCGGCGAGAACCACCACACTCTTCTGCCAGAACGGGCTGCCGCGATAGGTCCGGTGTTCCTCGTGCGGCTCTATCTCCTCCATGGGGCTCATGCCGGTGATCTTCACGTAGCCGCCGAGCGGGAGGAACAACTTCATGCCGTACTCGGTCTCACCCCGCCGGAACGACCACAGGCGGGGACCGAAGCCGGCAAAGAACTCGGTGACCTTCATGCCAAACGCTTTGGCCGTCGCGAAGTGAGCGGCCTCGTGGAAGAAGATGGCCGCGAACAGCCCGATGATGATTGCTAGTGCAGACACGTATCGTCCTTCACGTCGGTCAAGTTAGCGGTTCTGCTCATCTAGCAAGTGCCCGCCAATTCGGACGCCACCGATCGTGCCTCGGCGTCCACCGCTATCACATCGGCTACCGATTCGAGTTTCCTGAGCGGGACCCGTTCGAGCGCCCCTTCGACGACGCGGGGAATGGCCGAGAAGCCGATGCGGCCGTCGAGAAAGGCCTGCACGGCGATCTCATCGGCCGCGTTCAGGACCGCCGGAGCCGACTGACCCCGTCGGCCGGCCTCGTAGCCAAGGTCGAGAAGAGGGAAGACCGCCCGGTCAGGAGCCTCGAAGGTAAGGGTGTGATCGGTGAGCGGGAAAGGGGCGAGCGGTCCCGGGTGCCGGGACGGGTGGGTGATGGCGTACTGGATCGGTACTCGCATGTCGGGCTCTCCGAGGTGGGCCTTGACCGAACCGTCCACGAACTCAACGAGCGAGTGCACGATGCTCTGGGGATGAACGACCACATCGATGTCGTCGTAGGACAGGCCGAACAGATAGTGGGCCTCGATCACTTCGAACGCCTTGTTCATGAGCGTTGCCGAGTCGATGCTGATGCGCGGGCCCATAGCCCAGGTGGGGTGGTTGAGCGCGTCGGCAACGGTCACCCCCTCCACCTCCTCGGCCGTCCGGCCCCGAAACGGCCCTCCCGAGGCGGTGAGAATGAGCCTGCGAATCGATCCGGCGTCTTCGCCGGTGAGGCATTGCAGGATGGCCGAATGCTCGGAGTCGACCGGCAGCAGCTCACCGCCCCCCTGGCGGCGAGCGGCCTCCATCACCGGGCCTCCGGCGACGAGGCTCTCCTTGTTGGCGAGCGCCAGACGATTCCCGGCACGAAGAGCGGCGACAGACGCTTCCAGGCCGGCCGCTCCAACCACCCCGTTAACGACCGTCACACCCGGTCGGCCGGCCAGCTCGACCAGCCGCTCCGGGCCGAAATCGACCCGGTCGCCTAACTCCTCGACGAGCGCCGTTCGCTCGGAGCCGGTTGGCTCGGCCGCTACGACGAGGGTGTCGGGCCTGGACCGGCCAATGGCCAGGAGATCGTCTGAACCGCGACGGGCCGCGACGGCCAGTACCTGAACGCCGAGCCGATCGGCAACGTCGAGGGTCTGGCGGCCGATCGAGCCGGTTGCCCCCAGGACGACGAGGGGGGCTAGAGCAGGCCGGTCCACCGGAGCACGAGATAGGCGATCGGGACTGCGAACAGGTACGAATCAATCCGATCGAGCACGCCGCCGTGTCCGGGTATCAACTGGCCCATGTCCTTGATTCCGAGAGATCGCTTCATCAGTGATTCGGCGAGGTCTCCGAGCGGCGACGCAACAATCACTCCGAGGGCCACCGCTAGAGCGGTACCGAGGTCGAAGATGTCGACGAGTGCGGCCGCCAGCAGAGCAACGATCACGGTTGCGATGATGCCTCCGATCAATCCCTCGACAGTCTTGTTGGGCGACAAGATCGGTGAGAGCTTGCGGCTGCCGAGGGCGCGCCCAACGAAATAGCTTCCGACGTCGAATGCGGCCACTGCGATGAGGATCACGATGATGACCTGGAGCCGGTCGGATCGCTCCAGTTCCGCCATCGGGAAGACCAGAGCGAGCAAGGCCGGAATCCACGCCACGCCGAGGATGGTGACGAGGCCGTTGCGCCATGGATCTGCTGGTGGTGACTCCTGGGAGCCGTACCAGGCGAACGTGGCAACGACCGTCAACCCGAGCGCAGCCGGAATGGCCACCGGAGCTTGCCGAATAGCGTCTGCGCCCTGCACATAGGTCCCGATGAGGGCTCCGAGCCCTCCGAGCAGGCCGAAGAGGACCATCGGTCGGAACCCGCTCTTGCGGACCGCGGCGTAGAACTCGATCTGGGCTGCCAGGGCGATGGCTCCGATGAACAGGAGGAAGACAACGCCGCCCGCCCACAGGGTGGCCGCCAGCAGGGCTACGAGAATCACCCCCGAGGCGGCCCGCAACGTGAGGTCCGACCCGTACGACTCGTCTCCGTCGGCATCCGGCCCGGCGACTGCCTCCTCGACATCGACGGCATCCGGGTCGTCGAAATGGAGGTCTTCGTCGAACTCCTCGAATCCGACGTGCCCGTGGTCGACCCCTGGCATGGTGGCCGCGACCGCCGACGGCTCGGGGGCATCCGCAGTCGAAATCGTCTCGGCGAGCCCGACATGCTCCTGGGTCGGTTCGGCTACGAAGTCCCGGGCGAAGTCCTCCTGCACGAAGGTTTCGAAGTCGGGCATCGTGAGATCGCCGGTCAGCTGGGCAATGAGCTCGTCCTCCGGCCGCAGCGGAGCATCCTCGACCGGAGCAGGCTCGGGTTCTGCCTCCGCCAGTGCCTCTTCCGGCTCCTCCGGCTCTCCCGGCTCTTCCGGTGAGAACGGCCCCTCCTCGAGCATCGCCAGGGACTCGTCGTCCCCGGTAGGGATCTGCAACTGTCCATCGGAGGCCTCGGAGACTCCATCGAGTTCGGCAATCTCCCCGGGCTCTCCGCCTTCGGCGTCCTCCCCGGGCTCGTCGAACAGACCTTCGGAGAGGTCGGCAATCGCCTTCGGCACCATGAACGCAGCGAGGGCGTTGCGTGTTTCATCGACATCGGCCGCCACGGCCTCGAACTCGGTCGGGACCTCGTATTCGAAGGCGGGCAGCGGCGGAGGCTCTGCCTCAACCGGTTCGGCCCCGGTGTCGAAGTCCGGCTCCGCCTCCAGATCATCGATGTCCACCTCGGCGGTGATTTCGTCATGGGCAATCGACCCGGTTTCGTCCGCCGCGTCCTCGATATCGAGAACATCAAACAGGTGCTCGGCCGTGTCGGCACGCAGGTCGGCGTCGTCGAGATCAACCACTTCGAACGTGGCATCCTCGATCACCACCTCGGCCAGGTCATCGTCGGCGCCGACGCCGGCGACGATCGATTCGATCACTTCCGTGGGAGTCTCCACCTCATCCGACGGAGCCGCCTCGTCGGATACCATCGCACCAGCGTCCTCAACGGCACCTTCGCCGGCATCAGCGATGTCGTCGAGCGTCATCTCTTCGACCGCTTCGAGCCACTCGGGCTCGGCTTGCAGATCTTCGAGTTCGACTTCCTCAATCGGGGCGCGTATCCCTTCGTCTACCCCGGCATCAATGACATCGGCGTCTGTGTCGCCGACGGCGCGGAGCACAACCTCGTCCGCACTGTCTTCAGTCTCAGGAGCGGCAAGTTCCTCGGCCTCCCTCGCCGCAGCTTCCTCAGCCTCACGAGCAGCCAGTTCTTCGGCCTCCCTGGCCGCAGCTTCCTCAGCCTCACGAGCAGCCAGCTCCTCGGCTTCCCTGGCCGCAGCTTCCTCAGCCTCACGAGCTGCCAGC
>SHLN01000007.1 GCA_004283105.1 Acidimicrobiia bacterium | reverse complement strand
GCTCCCTCACGCCGCTGACTTCTGACTTCGGGCTCATGGCTCATGGCTCATAGCTCATAGCCCAAGTTTCACTTGACACTCGAGACAATTAGTGCTAAAAATGTCTCCAGCACATCAATCAATTAGTGCTAAAGCCAAATCAAGGGGGCTTTGAAATGGAAACCATCAACAGTCAACGCACAGACGAGGAGCTCGTCGAGCTGCTCTCGGAGGGTCACGAAGGTGCATTCGCAGAGGTGTACCGTCGCCACGGCGGTCCGGTGTTCGGCCTCGCCAAGCGCCTCATCCGAGATACGGATCTCGCCCAGGAGATCGTCCAGGAGGTCATGCTCCGGTTGTGGAACAACCCGGAGAAGTTCGACGCCTCACGAGGATCTCTCCGTTCGTACCTGCTGTCACACACGCACGGTCGGAGTGTTGACCTCATCCGCTCGGAGTCTGCGCGCCGTATACGAGAAGAGCGTGACGCCAAGCTTGCCGTTCAAGCGGGGTTGAGCCTCGAAGAGGAAGTGTGGGAAATGGCCCTTGCCGACCACGTCCGCACGGCTCTGAACGAGCTGGACGAAGGGGAGCGCAAGGCCATCGAACTCGCCTACTTCGGTGGCTACACCTACCGCGAGGTTGCCAAGCTGCTCGACACGCCGGAAGGAACAATCAAGAGCCGGATCCGATCCGGGTTGCAGCGCCTCAACGGCCTGCTCGTCAAGTCGGGTCTTGCTCCGGTCAGCTGAGAGATCGGCCAAGGGACAGAAGTGAGAACCGACGTGGACCACGACGCAATAGAAGAACTGCTCGGAGCATATGCGCTCAACTCCGTCGACTCGCACGAGGCCGCACAGATCTCCGAGCACGTTGACCACTGTGCCGACTGTCGCGTCGAGCTCGATCAGCATCTCGAAGTCGCCGCGCTGCTTCCGACCGCCGCCGAGTTTGCCCCCACCGCGGTGTGGGATTCCCTCGCCGGCGCCATCGCAGAAGAGGAACACCAGACCGCTGTCACGCCATCCAATGTCGTCCCGTTTCGCCGCCGCTGGGCCCGGCCATTGGCCGCAGCCGCCGCCTTCGTTCTCCTGGCCGGCGCAGCCGTCGTGCAGTCGGTTCGAGTCGGCGACATCAGCACAGAACTCGCCGCCGAGCGAGAGACGGTGGCAGCCCTGACCGAGCAGCTCGAGCGCCCTGTGCTCGATTCCGCCGTCGCCCAGGCCCTCGGCGACCCGTCCTCCCAGCGTGTCGTGCTCGGCTCACAGGTGAGCGGGTCAAACGCCATCATCGTCCTCATGCCCGACGGCACCGGCTACCTGGCCGAGCACACGCTCCAACCTCTTTCGGCCGACCGCACCTATCAGCTGTGGGCCATCGTCGACGGGAAGGTCATCTCGGCGGGAATCCTCGGTCCCGAGCCGGGGGTGGTTCCATTCCATATCGATCCCGAAGGGTTCCAGGGCTTCGCAATCACGGAAGAAGTTATCGGTGGAGTGACCTCGTCGGAGAACGATCCGGTCGTGGCCTGGTTGGCGGCCTAGCTCCCTACCTGCTACCAACTGACCGTGGATCGACGCAATACGCTTGCACGCCGGTTTCGGTCGGTTCCGACGGTGGTCGGCCTCTTCATCGCGATCACTCTCCTGTTCCCGGTGCTGGCCGCTCTCGCGCTCGCCTTCGACCTCATTCGACTTGTCACCGGCCATTCCCGGTTCGTCGCGATCCGCCTCACAATCGTCGGGTGGGTGTACCTCGCGGCGGAAGTCGTCGGCATTGCCGCTCTCGCCGTTGTCTGGCTTGCGACGGGCGGGGGGCGGATGCGTCGACCGTTCACCGGGGGAACCTATGCCATCCAGCGCTGGTGGGCGGGAACCCTGTTCTCGGTTATCAGACGCCTGTTCGGGCTGCGGGTCGAGGTGGAAGGGAGCGAAGTCGTTGCGCCCGGTCCGATCCACGTATTCATGCGCCACGCCAGCATCATCGACAATCTTCTTCCGAGCGCCCTCATCACCGCACCGCACAGGATCAAGCTCCGGTACGTACTCAAGCGGGAGCTGCTGTCGGATCCGGCGCTCGACATCGCAGGAAGCCGGCTGCCGAATTACTTCGTCGATCGGGCCGGCGGCGGTGCGTCAGAGGTTGCATCGGTGCAGGAGCTCGGGATGGGGCTCGGATCAGATGAGGGCGTGCTCATTTACCCGGAGGGGACTCGTTTTACGCCGGAGCGGCGGGAACAGGCCCTGGCCCGTCTGGAAGAGAAGGATCCGGGCTGGATCGGGCGGGCCCGCCAGTTGACGACGGTGCTGCCGCCCCGACCGGGGGGCCCGCTCGCCTTGCTCGACGTCACCCCGCCGGCCGATGTCGTCATCGCCGCCCATGTCGGCCTCGACGGGTTCAGTCACATTCGCAAGATTCTCGACGGTGGCCTCGTTGGCGGAACGATTCGCGTCCGGTTCCAGCGATATGCTTTTGACTCCATCCCGACCGAGCAACAAGGCCGTGTTGCCTGGCTCTACGATCGGTGGGCCGAGGTCGATGCCTGGATCCAGAACGCATGAGTGCGGGCCTCGTCTGGTTCCGGCGCGATCTGCGACTGGCAGACAACCCCGCCTGGGGCGCCGCCACGAGCAACCATGACTCGGTTACGGCGCTCTATGTCATCGACCCGAGACTGTTCCATCCTGGCCACCCCCGCAGCAATCACCTCGTTCACTGTCTCCGTTCCCTCGACGCCGATCTGCGGAAGCAGGACGGGCGGCTCCTCGTCCGGTACGGCGCACCCGGCGCGGAGGTTCCTGAGGCAGTCGAAGGCCACGATGCCGTCTACTGGAACCGTGATGTCAGCCCGTACTCGGCCGAACGCGACAGCGCGGTTGAGGCTCGCCTCGAAGTGCCGACCGAGACGTGGTTCGGATCTCTCGTCCATGCCCCGGGCCGGATCCTGACCGGGGCGGGGGGGCCGTACAAGGTCTTCACTCCGTTCCACCGTCGCTGGCTTGATACGCCGCTTGACCCGTGGCCGCAGCCCGGTAGCGCGAGGATCGCGGACGATGACGGTGATGGCCTCCCCGCCATCGAGGGTTCGCCCGCGGTCGAAGCCGGTGAGGCGGCCGCACTCGTGCGCGTGCGTGAGTTCGGGACCCGCGTGAGCGACTACCCGGATGAGCGCAACCGCCCCGACCTGGACACAACCTCCCGACTCTCGATCGATCTCAAGTACGGGACGGTGAGCCCTCGCACCATCGCCGCCGAGCTCGATTCCCCGGCTGCCGAGCCGTTCGTGCGTCAGCTGGCATGGCGGGACTTCTACGCCCACATTCTCCATGCCTTTCCCGAGACCATCGACCGGGCGATGCGCCCCGAGTACGACCGGATGGCCTGGCGCGATGATCCCGATGGACTCAGTGCCTGGCAAGAAGGTCACACCGGCTACCCGATCGTCGATGCCGGCATGCGCCAGCTCATCGGGGAGGGTTGGATGCACAATCGGGTCCGCATGATCACTGCATCGTTCCTCGTCAAGGACCTGCTCATCGACTGGCGGCTGGGTGAGCGCCACTTCCGGTCGCTCCTCCTTGACGGCGATGTGCCACAGAACGTCGGCAATTGGCAATGGGTGGCGGGCACGGGGGCAGACGCGGCTCCGTATTTCCGGATCTTCAATCCGGTGAGCCAGAGCCGCAAGTTCGATCCCAACGGCGACTACATCCGCACGTGGGTCCCCGAATTGGCAGAGCTACCCGACGAGCTGATCCATGCCCCGTGGGAGGCCGGTCCACTCGATCTCGCGGCTGCCGGGGTGGTGCTCGGCGAGACATATTCCGCACCAATCGTCGACCACGCAAGGGCTCGGCTCCGAACACTTGATGCCTACAAGAAAGCCAGAGGGGAATCCTGACCATGCCGTCCTTCATCGACAAGGCGCTCGATGCCGTCATCGCACCCGGCTTCTCCACTATCGGATACAAGGTGCGGAGCAGAGACTGGGAGCCGATCACCGAGTCACTGGCCGGCCGAACTGTCATCGTCACCGGCGCAACCAGCGGCCTCGGCAAGGCGGCAGCGCTCGACCTGGCCCGACTCGGAGCCGATCTCATCCTGGTAGGCCGCAATCCAGAGAAGACCAAACGGGTCCAGGGCGATATTGCCTTTGAGGCGGGGAGCAAGACCGTCCGGTACGAGATCGCCGACCTCAGTCTCATGTCCGAAATCCGCTCCCTGGCCGATCGCCTGCTTGCCTCCGAGCCGGCCATCCACGTGCTCGTCAACAACGCCGGCACCCTCTTCAACGAGCGATCCGTGACCGAGGAAGGGATCGAGAGCACGCTGGCAACCAACCTCCTCGGCCACTTCCTGCTCACCAACCTGCTCATCCCCCGGATGGTTGAGTCGGCTCCGTCGCGCATCATCAACGTCGCATCGGGCGGCATGTACAGCCAGCGCATCTCCATCGGCAACCTCCAGAACGACAAAGGGGAGTACAAGGGCTCCGCCGCCTACGCCCGCACCAAGCGCGGCCAGGTCATCCTCACCGAGATGTGGGCGGAGCAACTCAAAGACACGGGCGTGACCGTCAGCTCGATGCACCCCGGCTGGGCCGACACCCCCGGCGTCGTCGATTCCCTGCCCACCTTCTACAAGATCTCGAAGCCGTTTCTCCGTAGCCCGGCGGAAGGCGCCGACACCATCGTCTGGCTGGCGGCCAACGAGGAGGCCGACGGACAGTCCGGATTGTTCTGGCACGACCGCGAACCCCGACCCACCCACAAAACGAACCGCACGAAGGAACGCCCCGAGAAGCGCCAGGAATTGTGGGACGCCCTGAGCGAGTTGTCCGGCTGGTCGGCCGGATAGGCGCCGGCTCAGCCCCGCCGCTGCGCCTCGAGCACGCTTGTGGCCACTCGAGAGGCGGCGTGTAGTTGCTCGGGAGGGGCCTCGGCCCGGATGCAGGCGGCGACCCCGATGAGGGCGGTCGTGAAGAAGGCCGCCAGCTCGTCGAGGTCGGCGGTCTGGTCGATCTCACCGGAATGCTGTGCGTTGCTGAGGGCGTGCCGGAACGCCAGCGTGAGCCGTTCCAGGTAGGCGGCGACGTAGCGGCCGCTTCCGGGGTCGAGGGCACCCCGTTCCACGGCGGTGTTGCACATCAGACACCCGCGCCCGGCAAACCACCCCGTGCTTGCAGAGGCGTAGCCGGTAAAGGCGTCCCGGATGGCGTCGGCACCTGCGTCCGGTGCCTCGATCGGGGCGAGAACTCTCGATAGGTGCTGGCGGCTGTAGCGCTCGAGCGCCGCCTCGAACAAACCCTGCTTCGACCCGAACTCGGCGTACATGCTCTTTCGATTCACGCCGAGTTCGGCCACGAGCTCGGCGGTGCTCGTTCCATTGAAACCCTGCAGTCGGAACAGCTCAATCGCCCGGTCGAGGAGCTCTGCTCGTTCGTATTGCTTTGTTCTGCCCATCGGATTCCCACTTGACTTGACATATGGTAACCGAACAGTTACTTTATGTCGAGTAAACGTTCGGTTACTTTCACGAGGAGCCGATCGCAGAACCCGAACGAGGAGAGAGTCATGGACGGCAACCACATCACCGTCATCTACAAGTGGACTGCCCAGCCCGGGAAGCTGGACGAGCTCACCACGATCTACCGGGGCGTGACCGACGCCATGCGGGAGAACGAGCCGGGGGCCGAGGCCGTGCATATCTACGTCTCGGAAGCCGACAACGCCCTGTACGTGCGCGACGAGTTTCGAGACGCAGGCGCACTCGGCTTTCACCTCAGCCAAACCGCTGCCGCGCACTTCCCCTCGTTGCTTGCCATCGCCACACCCGGTCCGTTCTTCTTCTTTGGGGAGGTCCCCGAGGAACTGAAGCAGGCAACCGAGCAGATGCAGCTCGGCGCCGAGTTTGCATCCCATACCGCCGGATTCAACCGCTAGCGCCCGCGGTAGAGGCGAAGACCGACGGCAAACCGGCGACCACCCTGGGTCTGGGTCTGGGTCTGGGTCTGGGTACTGCTAAAGCCCCGCCAGCTCCCGCAGCTCTTCGGCAACGTCGGCCCCGCTCACCCCTTGCGCCGCGATCACCATCACCGTGTCGTCGCCGGCCACGGTGCCGATTACGTCGGTCCATCCTGCCCGGTCGATGGCGGAGCCGACCATGTGAGCCGAACCCGGGGGAGTGCGCACCACCACGATGTTGTTGGACGAGTCGATGGCCGCCACCCACTCGCGGCATATGCGCCGAAGATGCTCGGCGGGCGCCACCTGGTCCTGGGGCTGGGCGGGTACGACGTAGGCGACCTCGCCGCCCGGCAGCCGTCCCTTCACGGCACCCATCTCGTCGAGATCACGGGAAACGGTCGCCTGGGTGGCTTCGATGCCGTCGGCCGCCAGCAAGTCGACGATGGATGCCTGGCTGGTGACGGCCTCTCGCTGCAGGTACTCGGCGATCCGGTACTGCCGCTGGTGCTTGGAGAGGCCGGTCGTGGTCACTGCTCGCTGAGCCAGGACAGGAGGCCGCGGGCGGTGTGCATCCGGTTCTCGGCCTGGGGCCAGATCCGGCTCTTTGGTCCGTCGGCTACCTCGGCGGCGACCTCTTCGCCCCGGTGGGCGGGGAGGCAGTGCATGAAGATGGCGTCGGGCCCGGCGGCCTCCATGACTTCGTTGGTCACCGTGAACTGGGAGAAGTCGGCCTTCTTCGCATCCGCATCTCCTTCCTCTCCCATCGACACCCATACATCGGTGTAGACGGCGTCGGCGCCGTCTACCGCTTCGGCCGGGCTCTGACTGATGACGGGATCCCCACCCGCGTCGGTGATCTTTGCCAGATCGGCATCGGAGGGCAGATGGCCTGCCGGGGCCGCCAACCGCAGATTGGCGCCCAGCATCCCTGCGGCGATCGACAGCGACCGCCACACGTTGTTCGGGTCGCCGACGTAGGCGATGGTCTTGCCGGAGATGTCGGTACCGAACTCCTGCTGAAGCGTGAGGATGTCGGCCAGTCCCTGCATCGGGTGGGCCTGATCGGAGAGGAGGTTGACGATCGGGACGGTCTCGGTGGCAGCCATTCGTTCGAGGGTCTCATGCTTGAAGACACGGGCACATACGACGTCGTAATAGCCGGCGAGGGTGTGGGCGATGTCCTCGGTGGTCTCCCGCACATCGAACCCGACCTCCGAGCCCTGGATGTACACGCCGTTGGCCCCGAGCTGGTACACCGCCATCTCCAGCGAGTTGCGGGTCCGGGCCGATGGCTTCTCGAACACGAGTGCCACGCCCTGGCCGGTCATGTTCGGCTCCAGGTCGGTGGCGGCCGAGCGGTCCAGCACCTCGGTCAGCTCGTCTTTGGTCAGATCGTCGATTTCGAGCAGATGTCTCAACCGAGGACTCCTTTCAGGATCTCGAGGGCTTCATCGATTTCGTTGTCGGAGACGAAGAGGGGAGGGGCGAAGCGGAGTGCGGTGGGGGTGACGCCGTTGATGACCAACCCGGCCTCGAGCGCCGCGGCCGCCGTCTCGGGACCGGGGACGTCGATCAGCTCGGCCGCCAGCAGCAAACCTTCACCCCGGACCGACGCGATTTCCGACAGGGCCTCCAGACCCGACCGGAGCCGGGCGCCGGCCGAGCGAGCAGCAGCGGGCGCATCGTCTCGTTCCATGACTTCGAGCACGGTCTGGGCGGCGGCGGTAGCGAGGGGCTGGCCGCCGAACGTGGTGGCGTGGTCGCCCGGCTGAAAGGCGGCCCCGACATCTGTCTTGGCCCAGATGGCGCCGATCGGCATTCCGTTGCCGAGTGCCTTGGCCAGGCATACGACATCCGGGGACACGCCGTAGTGCTGGAAGGCAAACCACTCGCCGGTGCGGGCGAGGCCGGTCTGCACCTCGTCCACCATGAAAAGGATGTTGCGCTCGCGGCACAGCGCCTCAACGCCCTGCAAATAGTCGACGTCGGCCGGTCGCACTCCGCCTTCGCCCTGGATGGGCTCGATGAGGACGGCAGCGACGTCGTCGGTTACGGCTGCCGCCAGTGCGGAGAGGTTGTTCCAGGCGACGTGGCGGAAGCCCTCCGGCAGCGGCTGGAACGGGCCATGTTTGGCGGGCTGGCCGGTGGCGTGCAGGGTGGCAAGGGTGCGGCCGTGGAATGATCCGTCCGCCGTCAGCACCGTGTAGCGGTCCGGTCCCGCCCATTTGCGGGCCAGCTTGATGGCGGCCTCGTTCGCCTCGGCCCCCGAGTTGCAGAAGAACACGCCGCCGCCTCCTCCGATGAGCCGGTCGAGGGTGGTTGCCACCTCCCGTCCGGGCTCGGTGCCGAACAGGTTCGAGACATGCAGCAGCTGCGAGGCTTGATCGGCTACGGCCGCGGCCACCTCCGGATGGGCATGACCGAGACTCGTCACAGCCAATCCACTGAGGAAGTCCAGGTACCGCTTGCCCTGGTCGTCCCACAGTTCGGTGCCCCTTCCCTTCACGAACGTCACCGGCTGGGGTGGGTAGTTGGGCAGGAACGGGTCCGCCGTCTCGACCGGCGTGCCGGTGCTCACGGCGTCTCCGCGAGGGTGATCATCGTTCCGATCCCGGCGTCGGTGAACAACTCGATGAGGAGCACATGCGGAGTGGTCCCGTTGATCATGTGGGCCGACGTCACTCCGTGCCGTACCGCGTGGGTGCAGGCAGCGACTTTCGGGATCATCCCGGTACCGACCACCCCGTCTTCCACCAGGGCATCGAGCTCGGTGGCGGTGGCCCGGTTGATGAGCGTCGTCGGGTCGGCCACATCTCGCTGGAGCCCCTCGATGTCGGTCAGGTAGACCACTTTTTCGGCGCCGAGCGAGGCAGCGACCGCTCCGGCAACCGCATCGGCATTGATGTTGTAGGCCTGGCCGGCGGCATCCGAGCCGATCGTGGAGACCACCGGGATGAGGTCTTCGGCCAGTAGCCGCTCGATGATGTGGGGGTTGACCGCCTCGACGTCGCCCACGAACCCCAGCTCGGGATGCCGTTCGGCCGCCAGGAGCAGCCCGGCATCTTCCCCGGAGATGCCGACTGCGTGGGGGCCGTGGCGATTGATGAGACTGACGATCTCGCGGTTGACCTTGCCGACCAGCACCATGCGGGTGATCTCGAGCGATTCGGCGTCGGTAACCCGGTGCCCGTCTTTGAACTCGGTCTGCTTGCCGAGGCGGCCGTGCAGTTCGGTGATCTGGGGTCCTCCGCCGTGCACGATGACGGGTTTGATCCCTACCTGGTGCATGAGCACCACGTCCTCGGCGAACTGGGCCGACAGGGCAGGGTCGACCATGGCGTTGCCGCCGTACTTGACGACGACCACCTTGCCCCGGAACCGCTGGATGTAGGGGAGGGCCTGGAGGAGAACCTCACTGGTGGTCTTGGGCTCCATCAGGACTTGCCCATGTTCTCGTCGACGTAGGCGTGGCTGAGGTCGGTCGTGACGATCTCCCCAACGCCGTCGCCGAGACCGAGGTCGACGGTGATGTGGATGCGGCGGTTCTCGAAGTACTCGGCCATCTTGGCTTCGTCGTAGGCGACGGCGACCCCGGCCGCCGCGGTGACGGCTTCCCCGTAGGAGACGGAGTAGAGGTCGGGATCGAACGCAATGCCGCTGGCGCCAACCTCGGAGGCCACCCGGCCCCAGTAGGCATTCTTTCCGTACCACGAGCACTTGGCAAGCTGGTTGTTGGCCACGGCGCGGGCGGCATGAAGGGCCTGGAGGTCGTCGACCGCTCCCTGGATCCGGATGATGACGGTCTTCGTGCTGCCTTCGGCGTCGTCGGCCATCTGCAGTGCGAGGTCGTAGCAGACAGAATCGAGCGCCTCCTGCAGTTCGGCCGGGTCGGCCGGTCCCGCGGCGCCGGAGGCGAGGGCGATGACCGTGTCGTTGGTGGACTGGGCGCCGTCGACGGTGAGCCGGTTGAAGGACTTGTCGACAGCCTGTCGCAGCATGGCATGCAGGTCGGAGGGCTCGACCTCGGCGTCGGTGGTGAGGAACGCCAGCATGGTGGCCATGTTGGGCTGGAGCATGCCGGCTCCCTTTGCCATAGCGCCGATCTTGAACGTCGAGCCCTGGTGAATGACCTCTTTGCGCACCGAGTCGGTGGTCATGATGCCCGTGGCAGCGTCGGTGCCTCCCATTGTCGAGCGACTTGCCACGACCTGGGGGATTCCTGCCTCGACGACGTCGAACGGCATCGGAATCCCGATGAGCCCGGTCGAGCAAACGAGGATCTCGTCCGCGGTGCATCCCAGCCCATCCGCGGTCAATTCGCACATCTGCTCGGCGTGCTCGTAGCCGGCCACGCCGGTGGCGGCGTTGGCGTTGCCGCTGTTGACGATGATCCCGGCGGCCCGGCCCCCGCTGGCTGCCAGATGAGCCCGGGATACCTGCACCGGGGCGGCGGCGAGCTTGTTGGACGTGAACACAGCGGCCGCGCTCACCGGTTTCCCATCGGCGGTGGCAACGATTGAAAGGTCGAGCTTGCCCGACGTCTTGAGCCCGGCGTGGACCCCGCCGGCCACGAATCCCTTCGGGGCGGTGATGGCGCTCATGGGTACATCCCGGCGCTGGCCAGACCGGCAGCTTCGTCGAGACCGACTGCGAGGTTGGCGCACTGAATGGCTTGGCCGGCTGCTCCCTTGACGAGATTGTCGAGGGCGCCGATGGCCACGACCCAGCCGGTCCGTTCGTCCCGGCGGACGGTGATATGAACCGAGTTTGACCCGAGGGTGGCCTTGGTGGACGGCACGGCTTCGGAGACGACAACGAACGACTCCTCTGCGTAGGCCGCGGCTAGGACGGTGAGCAGTTCCTCGGTGGACTCGTCACCGGTCGGCCGGGCGTAACAGGTGGCGAGGATGCCGCGGTTCATCGGAGCCAGGTGCGGGGTGAAGAGCAACTGCACGTCTGTCCCGGCATGCCGGCCGATCGCCATCTCCATCTCTGGAGTGTGGCGGTGATTGAGGAGCCCGTAGGCGGTGAAGTTCTCATCGACGGCGGAGAACGTAGTGCCGGGCTTGGGGGCGCGACCGGCGCCCGAGACGCCGCTTGCAGCATCGACAACCAATCCGTGCGGTTCGACCAGCCCGGCTTTGAGGAGCGGAGCGAGCGTGAGGGTGGCAGTCGTCACGTAGCAGCCGGGAACGGCGACGCGGGTGGCCCCGAGGAGATCTTCCCGGAAGAGCTCCGGCAGTCCGAAGGCGAACTCGTCGAGCAGTTCGGGGGCGGTGTGCTCCTGGCCGTACCAGGTGGGGTAGAGCGAAGTGTCCTTGAGACGGAAGTCGGCGCCCAGGTCGAGGATGTGGGAGGCATCGAGTTTCGGGACGATGGTTTGGGAGGCGCCGTGGGGGAGGGCGATGAATACGACGTCGAGGCCGCCCGGGATCGACTCCCACGGCTCGAGCGTCGTGGTCGGATAGGCGGCGGCCAGGCTCGGGTAGAGTTCTCCGACCGGCGTGCCGGCCTGGCTATCGCCGGACGCGAACACCACCTCGAACTCGGGATGACCGGCGCACAACCGCATGAGCTCTGCCCCGGCAAACCCGGACGCTCCGATGATTCCTACCCGTTTCATAGCTGAGAGAGTATACGGAAGATTGCATAGATATGCAACCCCTCCTGTGAGGCGCAGCCGAGCGGGAGGGGACAGCTGCCCGGAGGGCAGCAGGGGTGGGAGGTTCCCACCAACTGCGCGGCGACGAGAAGTCTGACGACCTAGCTAGCCGTAGCTCCGAGATCTCCAACAACGCCCTCCCAAGAGCTCCTGGAAGGGCACAGTCGTCTCCCGCAAAGGTGATCGAAGCCCTTCAAGCACCTTCACCCCAGATCTCGGTGCCCCTCTACCTGTCGACGGGTGGCGTTGCCGGACCGCCGCTTGCCCCGTTGCACGGCTCCGGACAACGGCCCCGCCGCTGCGCTGTTGTTGAGAACTCCCCTCCCCGTACCCCTCCCACCTTCGGCGGCAGGGGAAAGAAGGGGTCCCCACCCTCGGCGAGAGCGGAACGGTCTATCCCCCCGGTTGTACCGTTTCGGCCAGGGCGAGGAGCTCTTCCAGCGTGAATACGTCTTCGAATGCGTAGAGGGCGTACCCCTCGGTGCCCGGCTTCCACCAGATCCCCTGGTGTCCGTTCGGCGTGTGAAAGAGCCTGCCGTCTACGCCGTCGACGGTGATCCGTTCGTCACCCGTGAAGGCCCGCCAGATATGCGGGTAGCCATCGAATGCCTGAACAAACACGACCTGCTGCGAGGGATCGTCGTACGGTCCGTACACCTTGATCCAACCGCCGCCGCGCGTCTCTGGTGACTCGGATTGGACCTGGACCTCCCAGCCGGACGGCAGCCCGGTCAAGGTGGCGAGCTCGTTCCCCGTCCTGAACAGGCGACGGTGTTCTCCGTTGGCATCGCGTATCTCCGAACCGTCGAACGGTTCATCCAAATCGATGGTCTCCGTACGAAAGTAACCCATGGCCGGGCAGGCAAGGCTCTGATTGCCGAATCCGACTCCGTGGCCCATGCCCTTCGTCTTGACAACCCCCACCTCGAGCACGTCCCCGAGCCACTCACTCGTGGCCTCGTAGTTCGTTGAGCACGGGTTGTCCGGGTCGTAGGGGGCTCCGCCCACAAACCCGACTTCAAGGGTTGTCCGGTCGGCGGACAGGCTGAACCGATCAATTGACTGCAACTCCCCAACCCCGGCACCGTCGTTGAGGGCGCCGCACGCCGAAAGAAGGAGTGCGATAACGAGGCCACCAGCGAACGAAACCCGTCTCATGGCTTCAACGTATCACGGGATTGCGATTGCGGTCCGTGTGTCGGGATTAGCCCGCGGTACCCCCACCTTCCCGCCGCCTCCGGCGGGGGACTGACATGGGAGTCGGTCCCCCCAAGGAACGCCAGAGGGTTTGGCCTTCCTGCCGCGGCTGACATGGTTGGTCGGTCCGGTGACCGGCGACCGGTGACCGGTGACGCCGAAGGCCTAGCCTTCGGCCATGCCCTATCGCACCATCATCGAGCCGTTCAAGATCCACTCCACCCAGGCCATCGACTTCCCGACGGTTGAGGAACGCGACGCGGCACTTCAGCGGGTCGGCTACAACGTATTCGGCCTGCACGCCGATGAGGTCATCATCGACATGCTCACCGACTCCGGGACCGGCGCCATGTCCGCCAGGCAGTGGGCCGGCATGATGGTCGGGGACGAGTCATACGCCGGAAGCCGTTCCTTCTACCGCCTGCAGGAGTCCGTCCAGGACATCACGGGCCTCGCCGAGATCATCCCCACCCATCAGGGACGAGCCGCCGAACGGATCCTGTTCTCCGTGGCGGTGAGGGAGGGCGATGTCGTTCCCAACAACACGCACTTCGATACCACCCGTGCCAACGTCGAGTACCAGGGGGCCGAGGCTCGCGACCTGGTGATTGCCGAGGGAACGGATCCGTCCAACCTCTATCCGTTCAAAGGGAACATGGATGTCGAGGCGCTCGAGGAGACGATCCAGGAGGTCGGTCGTGACCGGATCCCGCTCGTCATGGTCACCGTCACCAACAACTCGGGCGGGGGTCAGCCGGTTTCCATGGCCAACCTGCGTGCCGTGCGGGAGGTGTGCGACCGCTACGAGCTGCCCATGTTCCTCGATGCCTGTCGATTCGCGGAGAACGCCTGGTTCATCAAGATGCGGGAGGAGGGCTACGCCGACCAGACCCCGAAGGCCATCGCTCAGGAGATGTTCTCGATGGTGGACGGCTGCACATTCTCCGCCAAGAAGGACGGCCTCGCCAACATCGGCGGATTCGTCGCGGTCAACGACTCCGACCTGGCCGGTCGGTGCCGCAATCTCCTGATCCTCACCGAGGGATTCCCCACCTACGGGGGACTGGCCGGGTACGACATGGAGGCCATCGCCATCGGCCTGGAGGAGGTGCTGGAAGACGAGTACCTCCGGTACCGGATCCGGTCGACCGCCTACCTGGCCGACAAGGCACTGGCGGCCGGGATGCCGATCGTGCAGCCGCCGGGCGGGCACGCGGTCTATCTCGATGCCAAGGCACTGCTGCCCCATATCCCCGCCACGGAGTATCCGGCGCAGTCACTCGTCGTCGAGCTGTATCGGGAAGGGGGTGTGAGAGGAGTCGAAATTGGCTCGGTCATGTTCGGGTCCCGAAATGACGATGGCTCTGAGGAGCCCGCTCCGATGGAGCTGGTCCGGCTCGCCATCCCGCGCCGCACGTACACGCAGAGTCACGTGGACTACGTCGGCGAGGTGATCGCCAATGTTGCAGTCCGGGCGGAGACGCTATCGGGCTACCGCATCGTCGAACAGGCACCCTGGCTGCGCCACTTCACCGCCCGCTTCGAGCCGATTTCCGCTCAATAGGGAGCGGCGCCCGGCCGATCTCATTCTCGGAACAATCACCTTTTGTGAGGACGCTGTGAGTGAACCAATTCGGACTCCGGTTGGCATGATGTGGCTCGATGACTCAGGGTTGCTGTGGCATCGCCTTGACCACGGAGTAAGCGTGCGAGTTGAGCATGCCTCCGGCATCCGCGAGGCCGTCGAGCACGTGAGCAAAGGCGCCCCCGTTCGTGCCGTGGTGGACATCTCCGGCGTGCAATTCGCCGACCGGGCCGCCCGTGACGCCATGGCCAGTGTGCTCGATGACAGCAACGAAGTCGCCACGGCGATCATCGTCGATTCGTCCATCAGCCGGGCGATGGGAACCCTGTTCCTGAAGCTCAGCCGGCCAAAGCGGCCGACCCGCCTCTTCATCGGAGAACGGGAAGCGGCCACGTGGGTGGCCGGCGTTCCGATTGCCGCCTGAGCGCTGTCAGGGCTTCCGGGCCAGAACCTCGCCGTGGATGAAGGCGAACCAGCCGTCGGGGTGGGCGGCCCAGCTTCGGAAGGCCTCGCGTATGGCATCGGCGTCCTCGCCGTACGGGGCCTCGCTCCCCGTTTGCTCGAGGCGGCGACCCGCCCATAGCTCCGCCCAACCCGATCGTTCCTCCGGTGTCGCGAAGAGCCAGGAGGACGCGGTCGCGTGAGCATGTTCGTACCCGGCCGCCTGCACCCACTCGAGAAGCCGACGGCCGGCATCCGGCTCGCCCCCGTTGCCCCGGGCCACTTCGTGATAGGCCTCGAGCCATCGCCCGATCATCGGGGAGTGGGGATGATGGGTCATTGACCCGTAGTCGGCGTCGCGCACCGCCACGTACCCGCCAGTACGGAGCACTCGCTTCGCCTCGACCAGGGCCGCCACCGGGTCGGCAAGATGCTGGAGGATCTGATGGCCGTACACGACATCGAAGCTGTCATCCTCGAACGGAAGCTCGTACACATCGGCCTGCTCGAACCGCACACTGGTGACACGGCCCTCGTCGGCGAGCCTCCGGGCGGCGGCTAGTGCCTCCTCCGACTGGTCGATACCGATGGTGTCACCCGGCGAGACATAGCGGGCCAGGCCGATGGTGATGGAGCCCGGCCCGCATCCGATATCGAGGACCCGCATGCCGGGCGTCAAGTGATTGAGCAGGAAGGCGGCGGCTTCCTCGGCGGTCCGGCTCCCGTGGGAGGCCAGCACGACCGGCTGATGGGAATGGGTGTACACCTCGTTGCCGGGCCGACTCATGGCACGAAGGCTAGGTGGGGGACCGACAGGACGCGTGTTGTGGAACTTGGGTAGCCTCGTCCTGATGGATCCAACCCTGAGAGTCGCTTCAGATCAGCTCGGGCGCATGCGTGGCATGACCCGCTACTACCACGAGCGCTTCTTCTCCGATATCCGGCTGCAGGTCGTTGTCACCATCGCACTGTTCGTCGTGGGGTTCTGGGAGGTGGAGGGAGCATTCCTGCTCGTCCCGATCGTGGCGCTCTACGGAGCGGTCCAAACCGCCTTTGACGCCTCGTACCTCATCTTCGCTCGCCAATACGCCGCTCGCCTGGAGCGCTATATCAACGCACGCCTCGAGGACCCGATCCTCGTCGCCGCCGGGTTGGAGGAGCGGTACCTGTTCCCGCTCGACGACATGAAGATTGTGACGGCGGCCTTCGGGTCGAGTTTTTCGTTCTTCAGCTTTGTCACGCTGTTTTTCACGGCGCTCGGAGTTCTCACCTACGGGTTCGGCCTGGCACTCGGCCTTCCATTCCTCGATGCGGCTGGAAGCGGGTGGACGGCGGCCTATCTGACGAGCCTGCTGGTGGTGACCGTGTCGGCGCTGCTCGTCGGCTGGTGGTGGTTCGTCCTCGGGGCCGGCGAGCGGCGGCTCAAGGCTGTATTGGATGAAACGTTCACAGATTGAGAGACGACATGGCCGGGACCGCTCCACTGCTTTCGGTGGTGAGGAAGCTCCGGGCTGCGGGGGGAACCGCTTCCCGTACGGTTTCCGACCCGGCGTATCGTTGGTAAATGGCTGAACACGTTCCGCTCATCGTTCTCCTGGCGGTTCTGCTCGGAATCGCCGTGTACCTCGGTGCGGCCGAAGCGGCCCTGCTCCGGGTGCGGCGGAGTGCGGTCGAGGTGCTGGCAGAAGACGGTGATGCCGGCGCCCGCCGTCTCTTGAAACTGGTCGAGGATCTGCCCCGGGTAATGAACACCGTGCTCCTCACTGTGCTCCTCGTGCAGATCGGGGCTGCCACCGTCACCGGGCTCCTCGCCGAGCGCTGGTTTGGCAGCCTGGGGATCACGCTTGCTTCGATCGTGCTCACGCTCGTCATGTTCGTGTATGCCGAGGCCATCCCGAAGACGTATGCCGTCCGCCACCCGCTGCGAGTGGCCCGATGGGTGACCCCGGTGGTCGCCGTCCTCAAGACGGCGCTCCATCCGGTCGTGTCGCTGCTCATCTGGTTCGCCGATGTACAGGCACCCGGCCAGGGAATCGCCGGTACCGCCGGTGTCACGGAGGAAGAACTGCGCCTCCTCGCCGCGCAGGCTGCCGAGAGCGGCGAGATCGCCGCCAGCGATCTCGAGCTCATGGAGCGGGCCTTCCGTGTCGGGGATCAGCGTGTGGATGAGATTCTCGTGCCGCGTATCGACGTGGTATCCGTCTCGGCCGACACTCCGGCCCGCCGGGCCCTCGAAATGGCCATCGAGTCGGGCCACCGGCGCCTTCCCCTCCACGGCGGAAATCCGGATGAGATATCAGGAGTGGTTCGGATGCGCGACCTCGCTCGCCACCTGGCGGAAGGGAACGACGAAGCCGTTGGCCGGCTCGCTCGTGACGTGTTGGTCGTGCCGGAGAGCAAGCGAGTTCTGGAGTTGCTGCGGGAGATGCAGCGGTCCGGCCTGCATTTCGCCGTTGCCGTCGACGAGCACGGCGGCACCGCCGGCATCGTCACCATCGAGGATGTCGTCGAGGAGCTGGTCGGCGAGGTCGCCGACGAGGGCGAGGATCGGCCCACCACCATCCAGGAGATCGGTCCCGACCGCTGGCTAGTCGACGCTCGGGTCCCGGTTGTCGATCTCGAGGCCGTTCTCGGTCGCCAACTACCTGAGGGTGATTGGAACACGGTGGGGGGCCTCGTCCTCGGGCTCATCGGTCGCATTCCCAGGGTCGGCGAGACGGCCAGGGTGGCCGACCAGGTCATGACGGTGACCGCGGCAAGTCGGCGACGGGTGCTCCGAGTGGAGATCGGTCCGGTCGAACGGTGATGAGGACCTGGCCGCGGTGCCGGTGCAGGGATAGCTGAGTGCCCGAGAAGCTGCTCAGCCGGCCGTTTGTGCTGGCGTCCCTTGCCACCTTCACCCACGGAATGGCGTTTGCCCTCTTCATTCACTTCCCCGGCTTCCTCGAGGATCTGGGAGCGACCGAGGTCATCATTGGGCTCATCGTCGGCTTCGCCGCCGTGGCCTCCATCCTCGTCCGTCCGGTGGTCGGCCGGCTCATGGATCAGCGCGGGAGGCGCCCGCTCATCCTGTTTGGGAACGGGCTCAACCTCGTCGCCCTGCTGCTCTACTTGACGATCGAGCAGATCGACGGATGGGTCTATGCCATCCGGATCGTGCACGGCCTATCCGAGGCGATCCTCTTCACGGTGCTGTTCACCTTCGCAGCCGATTGGGTTCCCGAGCGGAAACGGACTCAGGGACTGGCGCTGTTCGGAGTCTCCGGCATGCTTCCTATCGCCCTTGCCGGCGTGCTGGGCGATGTCGTCCTGAATCGGTGGGACTTCGATGTGTTCTTTCTCGTCGCCGCCGGATTTGCCCTCTCCTCCCTGCTGTTGTCGCTTCCACTTCGAGATGCCCCTCACCTGTCTGAGCAACCACCCGCCAGGGGATTCGTCGAATCGATTACCGGAATCCACCTGCTTCCGTTGTGGTGGATCACCTTCGTGTTCTCGTTCGTGCTCACCGCCTACTTCACGTTCCTCAAGACATTCGTCAATGAGACCGGGGTTGGATCGGTCGGATTGTTCTTCGCTTTCTATGCCGGGACGGCGATCACGCTCCGCCTCACCCTCGGGTGGGTCCCCGATCGGATCGGTCCGAAGCGGGCGCTGATGCCCGCCATGTTGTTCCTGGCGGCGGGACTCGTGGTGTTGTCGGGAGCCACCACCGACTCGGCTGTCGCTCTGGCCGGCGTGCTGTGTGGAACCGGTCATGGCTACACGTTTCCCATCCTCTATGCCCTCACCATCACGAGGGCCCGGGTAGCCGAACGCGGGGCGGCTATGGCCGTTTACACCGGCCTCTTCGACGTGGGGACGCTCGTCGGCGGCCCGATTCTCGGAGTAACGATCCGCTGGTTCAGCTACGACGCGATGTTTCTGACCGCCGCTGGGTTCGTCGTGGTCGGCCTCGGTCTGTTTGCGCTGTGGGACAGGGAGTCCCTGGTTCCTCGTTCCTAGTTCCTGGTTCGTTGTCATAGGCCAACCCAAGAGCACGGGAACCCGGTGTCACCCCACCCCTGACCACACCCACCGGGAGGGGTAGCTGCTACGCGGGGTTCGTCACCTGGCCGAGGAAGAGCATTTCGCCGGTCGACGAGTGCTCGATGTAGAACAGGAAGGGCCGGTCTGCGGTGAAGGTGGCAGGTGGGGGTGCCGACTCGAGCGAGATGATGATGGCGGTGGCCGCGGCCGCTTCGGTGCCTTCCTCGTCCAGCTTGATGAACGTCTTGTGGAATGCGTCGGAGACGTACAGCTCACGGGCTGCCGTGATCCCGGTGAGGTCGGCCCCACTATCCGGGCCTGGCGCCACGAATGCCGTCGGCATGCCGAGCGCCTTGAGGGCATCACTGAGACCGACCTCGGCCTCGAACTCAAAAGAGGGCAGCGTGAGATCGACGCGGTAGTCGGACCAGGCGAGGTCGAGGTTCGCCGGGGTCAACCGGGCGGCCAGCTCGGCCGGTGATCCTGCCTTCGGGAGCAGCACCACCATGGCGGCGTCTCCGGCATACGGCAGCCGGACGGCGTCGAAGAGATCGCCCGAGGCATAGGCCATGCGCCGGTTGGCGTGCATGAGCGGAACCTCGACCTGCGATCCATCGAGCAGCGTGAAGGAGCCCGTTGCCGTCAACGCCGGATCGAACTGTTCAAACCAGTTGGCGTAGAACCAGATGGCATTCACCAGAGACAGCCGGGTGTCGACGGTGATGGCGCCCTCGGGGATCAGGTCCTTGATCCGATCCTCGGTCGCCTCCTCGACCCACTGATTGATGATGGCCCGCGACCCGGCGGGGTCACCGAGGTAGTCGAGCAGGCGCAGGCCCGCACCGTAGTTCTCGGCCAGAACCGTGAGGTACTCCTCCAGGAACGGATAGCCGCCCTGTCCCCAGGCGGAGTTGGCGGGCCGAATGGTGAACGGCTCGCGAGTGTCTTCGTCGCCCATAGGAGGCGGCGGAGTGGCCAGAGCGTCTTCGATGTGAGCTCGCACGGCGTGCAAGGTCTCGTCGTCCACCGTCAGGTTGAGAACGTCTGCGATCTCCTCGGCGGTGGCACCCCGTGCTCCTGGATACAGCATGGAGAGCGCTGTCGCGACGGAATATGGCGAGATCAGGAGGTTGTCGTCGGCGGCGACGAGCTCGAACAGATCGAGGCCGAACTCGGCATCGGCGGCTACGACAGCCGCTATGTCGGCAGCGGTCACCGCCGATTCGGCGCGGGGAAGGTCGACCCGGACGATATCCCCGGGCTGGAACGCTTCGGTCCGGTTTCCGGGGTCATCAATGGAGGTCACGGTGGTACCGCCGGTCGTCGTGGTCGTTGCAGCGTCGCCGGTCGATCCGCAGGCGGCCGCAACCATGGCAAGGGCAATGAGGGCAGCAAGAATCCTGGTGTTCATCATGCCCCTGAGACGCTCGACTGACGGCCGAAGTTCCCGCCATCGCAACCAGGCGTTCGGGCAGATGGCCGATGGCCGATTCACCCGGTGACGGTGTAGACCTGTGAGTCGTTCAGATCCAGGAAGAACTCCTCCGCCACCAGATTGAGACTGCAATCGAATGCCTGGATGTCGTAGTAGGCGCCCGGCACCTCGAAGATCCGCGAGGCTCCCGCCGAGATGACCTCGGTCTCGCCCAGTTCGTCCGAGCCCCAGTCCTGGGCTTCCGAGAGGGAGATGAGGAGAAAGCAGATGTCGTCGCCGGTGTCGTTGACGATCTCGAATGTTCGCGGTGGATGGTCGCCGCCGATAATGATCGCCTCACCCGAGGCCGTCTCGCCCTCGATGTTGAGCAGCAACTCGTACACGCCGTCCGCCAGCGGGCCCTCCGGCGAGATGAAGCACACCCACCAGTTGCCGGTCGCTCCACCAAACCACTCGGAGTCGATGAAGCTGGCATCCTCGATGAACTCCTGATCCAAGTACCAGAAGGCGTCGAAGCTGAGCCCATCGGCCATCCCGTCGTAGTCCCAGAATCCGCACACCCGTTCGGCGGTGCCGCTCGGGATGAAGTCGACATCGTTGATTGGCTCGTCGTTCGCCGTGACTCCAGTTGAAAACGAGATTGGACCGAATGCGGCGTCGAGGACCGGGCCGATGGTGGTGGGCGTGGTGGTGGTATCGAGAGAGATGGGTATCGCGGTCTCTGCCTCGGCGATGAGCGGCACGGCCAGGTTGATGGGCCGGACACCGTTGATGAATCCTCCGATAGGGATACATGTGTCGTCATCGTCCAGGCGGCCGTCCCCGTTCGTGTCCTGGATCACCCGGCAGTCGGTCGGGTCGACATTGGCTCCCGAACCGGCGATGGTCGGCACGCCGACCAGGGCGCCGGAGGCATCCACCGCCGATCCGCCGCTGTTGCCGCCCGAGATGGTGGCGTCGGTCTTGATCCAGGCCCGGCCGTCGATGTCACGCTCCTCTGTGAAGCCACTGACGGTTCCGCTCGTGAGCGTGATGGTGTCACCGCCAATTCCTGGATATCCGAGCACCCGGAGCTGATCCCCGAGATCGACATCCTGGGAGTCGCCGAGCGCCATGAACGGGAGGTCGACGTCGACGGCGGCGCCGTCCATGTCGGCCGCAATCCGAATCACCGCCAGGTCGAGTGCGGGATCCAGGACGAGAAGGTCGGCGATGTACCGGAGGTCTGGTGCCTGGTCGGTGCGTTCGAGAACGGCAACGCCGATCGTGTCGTACGGGCACACCTGGTCGACCTCTACAACGTGGGCGTTCGTGAGTATGAGGCCGTCGGCGTTGATGATCGTGCCCGATCCCGAGAAGCAGCCGGGCTCGAGGTTTCCGCTGCTCGAATCGAGCTGAAGGATCTGCACCGTGGCAGCTGCCACCGACTCGGTGTCCGGGCCCACTCTCCCATCCACTGTGGAGGTGATGGTGGCCGGGGGGACGGAGGTTGAGGTCGACGTTGTGGTGCTAGCTGTCGTCGGCGGCGATGTCGTCGTTCCGGGCGGGATGGTCTCGGCATCGCCACCACTGCAGGCGCCGGCCACGAGCAGCACTACGACGGCCAGTTTCATCCGGCCGCTCATGGGAATCCTCCAAGCTTCACCAGCCAATCCTCTCACAGCCCGGGCGGGGAGCGGGTAGCGGGAGGGGCCCGCCGTTTTCAGGTGGCGTTCAGCTTCGGCGGCAGAGACTGAGGAACAGCCCCCACTCCTCGTGGCGTCGCCGCTCCTACCGGAGTGGCAGCATGGGGGATAGGCCGCAGACAAGGAGCACTCTTCGTGCGGATTCTGGTTGTTGAAGACGAAGTCGAGCTTGCCTCCTACCTCAAGCGTGGGCTCGAACGTGAGGGGTTCGTTGTCGACGTCGCCGGCGATGGTGAGCTCGGCCTGCAGATGGCGACCACCAACACGTACAACGCGGTCGTTCTCGACATCATGCTCCCCAAGCTCAACGGCTACCGGGTATGTGCCGAGCTGCGGGCGCAATCGAACTGGGTGCCCATTCTCATGCTGACCGCCAAGGACGGCGAGTACGACGAGGCCGAGGCCCTCGACACCGGGGCGGACGATTACCTGAGAAAGCCGTTTTCCTTCGTGGTGCTCGTTGCCCACCTGCGGGCGCTCATGCGGCGGGGGGCGGGGTCCCGGCCGGCCGTCCTCTCCCTCGGTGACCTGGTGCTCGACCCTGCCAAGCGGCAGTTCACGGTCGACGGCGAGCCGGTTGCCCTCACACCGACGGAGATGTCGATCATGGAGCTGTTCATGCGGCATCCCGGCGATGTGGTCTCCAAGACGGAGATCCTCGAGTCCTGCTGGGATTGGGCTTATGAGGGTGACGTGAACATCGTCGAGGTCTACATCCGCTACCTGCGCAAGAAGATCGACGTTCCCTACGCCCGCAAGCACATCGAGACGGTACGTGGCGCCGGGTACCGGCTGGTCGAGCACCGTGGCTGACGGTCGCCTCCGACGAGCCTGGTCCGCTGCCGGTGTCCGGG